>MHJB01000018.1:15860-18747 GCA_001817805.1 Candidatus Colwellbacteria bacterium RIFCSPLOWO2_12_FULL_43_11
TAATAAAATTGAGATATCTCTGAATGTTACATCAAACGCGCGCCAGTCAAGAACTATTATGGAAGCGAGTAGGCCGGAGGCGCCCAATGCCGGGATGGTGGGATTCTTGAGGAAAAGCAGTCCGCAGGCTATGGCCAGCTCAATTACGCCAAATAAGTTCAAGAAAAGTTCTTTAGTCACAAATATCTCCACAAAATCCGGAACAAACCAGATCCAGCCGTCAGGATTGAAATATGCCGCTACAGCAGGATAAAGGAAGGCTGAAGCTACGCCTACGCGTAATAAATATGGGGCGAACCTCTCATAACTCATAATTGTTCTAAATTATAACACGCCTATGCTAACTGCCTCAAAGCTCATCTCTGTACTGCGCGATAACTTCTCTTAACTTATGGGGATTTGGTATATTTTTAATAATAACCTCTCTGGATTCGGCTGCCGTCTGAATATAAACATTACCTATATCCAAAAGAGATGCGATGAGCCCCAGAACTTCGGTTTTGACGTCTTCAACGTTTTCCATCCTCACTTCCACTATATCTCTGGCGAAAAGTCCCAATTGTTCTATATCAATCACTCTCTTGTTGGTGATAACCAGTACATCCAAATAATAATTGGTCCAGACAACAAAAATTATCATCCAGATAAAAAGCCACCAGGCAAAAAGTCCGAAGATAGCCAGCTCCGAGTAATCCGAAAAAGCCAAACCAATCTGAGGTACGGAAGATACTCCAGCTATTAACAAGGGTGGCAGAAGCGCGGCCAAAACAAGGGGGGCTAACTCCAAAACTATTACCAGCCAATGCCGCCTCTTTTTTAAAACAATTCTTTCTTCTTTTAACAGGTCTACCATAATATATTTAAATAAGTTATCGATGTAAGAATAAGCAAAGTAATGGCTACCGTAAAATAGATTTGCTTAACTTTTTTCACTCGTTCCGGCTCTATGCCATATCTATTCCAATGATAGTTCAACACCGTAGTCAAAACTACAAATACTATAATTAACCCCAAAAAAGCCAGCGTTGCTCCTATTGTTATAAATTCTTTTATGTTTTCCATAGCCCCTATTACATCTTATAATAAACCAGTGGCTGAAAATATGAAAATAGAAAAGATTGTCTTTGCTGGAGGTTGTTTTTGGTGTACCGAAGCGGTTTTTAGAGAGTTGCAGGGGGTTGTTTCCGTTATGCCGGGGTATGCCGGAGGCAATACAAAAGACCCGACCTATGAAGAGGTCTGCAGTGGGACTACCGGCCATGCCGAGGTGATAGAAATCGGATATGATTCTTCGGTTATTTCTTTGCATGATTTGCTTACTGTGTTTTTCGCAACCCACAACCCCACTACTCTAAATCGCCAGGGTAACGACGTCGGCACTCAATATCGTTCGGCAATATTTTACAATACTGAAAAACAACGCGAAGAAGCGGAACTTTTTATTAAAGACTTGGACATGGAAGGTGAGAAGGTTGTTACCGAGTTGAAACCTCTCGGTGATTTCTACCCGGCAGAAGATTACCATCGTGAATATTATCGTAAAAATTCAGACGCTCCCTACTGCCAAATAATCATAAATCCCAAGCTTAAGAAATTAAGAGACCATTTTAAAGAACTTTTGAACAAGTAGCCTCAAGAATCCATTGACATATCCCAAAAAATCGAATAAATTTTAGTCATCGCTTTATGAATCTTAGCGACGAAGATAACAAACGTTTGAAGAGCTCACAGCTTACCGACTCTTATTTAGGAGAGCGCGGGTGGAAGGTACCTTTACTTTCCCAGTTGAGCCTCTTTGCCAAAATTTTAAAGATATGGCAACCAAGAGGACAATCAAGCAAACTCATCTTGGAACGCACATCATTGCGGAGTTTTTTGGTTGCGAAGAGCTTAACAACCTCAAGTTCGTCCGTGATTCGCTAAAAGAAGCCGCTCTCGTTTGTGGAGCAACTATCCTCCATACAAAATTACATAAATTCTCACCACAAGGCCTCACGGGTTATCTTTTACTGGCCGAATCACACATATCCATTCACACCTGGCCTGAACATGGTTACGCGGCCATAGACGTATTTACGTGCGGTCTTATGGATGCCGAAAAAGCGGTGTATTTCTTAGCTAAACAATTCAAAGCCCAAAGAGTGGAAAGTCGGAAAATAATGCGTGGAGAAAGAGTGACCCTCGAACCGGATGAAGCGAAAACAACAACCTATGTACCAATCTAAAATGAAACTAAACAAAACTACGGAAAAAGTAATAATCTCGCTCTTGAAAGCCAAAGGCAATAAAATGGACATTTGGGAATTGTCTCGTAAATGCGGCTATCTTTTGGACGTGATAAAGTCGGCTGAACTACTGAAGAAAGTTGGAGCCGTAAAACTCGAGAATTCAACGGTTACTTTAACCAACAAGATAAAGTTTCCGGAGTATTTGGTTAAAAATGAGAGACCCCTGAACGAGGTTATGCGGAAATATACGGCTTACAGGAAAAGAGCTGTGTTTAGTAATGACGATTACGATCAGTTATCTATCCTACCCGGCGCTGTTTACAACAAACTTGCCGTGATGCTCAAGAAAAATGATTTGAGGAATCGAGATGTCCTCTGTATGGGAGACGACGACTTGTTCAGTGTAGCTTGTTCACTTACGGCTCTCCCGAAAAGCATAACAATCTTCGAGGTTGATGAAAAAGTTATCGGTTTTATAAATAAAATTTCACGTGAGCTGCCGATACCCATAAAAACGGTAAGTTTAAACTTACTCAAACCATTGCCAAAAAGTTACAGCGGTTCTTTTGATGTTTTTATAGCCGAACCGCCGGATACGGTAAAGGGAACTTTACTTTTTGTCTCAAGGGGAATACAAGCTTTACGAAAAGAGGGAGTTT
>MHJB01000019.1:0-2677 GCA_001817805.1 Candidatus Colwellbacteria bacterium RIFCSPLOWO2_12_FULL_43_11
GTTCTTAGGTGGTGTTGGGTGGTCAAGATGAATTGGTCCTTGGCTTTATCTAGTTCTTCCAGTTCGATTCTGGCTTTCTTTTCCACTTCGTAGGCCCGTCTGATTTCCACGGTTTGTTCGGCTACCTTTTGTTCCAGGTTGTTGTTGAGGTCGTTCAAGTCGGCGTTAGTCTTATCCAGCTTAGTGTTTAGCTCGGCGAGCTTCTCCTTTTGACGGACTTCATTCAGGACGGACTTGATGAGGAAGATGCCGACCACAACCACTCCAACCAATATCACGATGTCTACGATAGTATCTTGAAGGCTGCTCTCAAAGAAAACCCGGAGCAACAAAAACATCCACATAGAGAAAACCAGTATTTCCGTGGCTACTGCTTTAATATTGAAAAGGTGGTGTTTGATAATAGCGTAGCCTGTGCCGATAACGAGTGGCATCAGAAATAGCGGACCGTAGAAATTGAAATCAATTATGCCGAAAACATTAAGTAACAGGTACTGAGTTATCATCAGGAGGATAAAAGTAACCACAGTCCCCACGAGAACCGAAAGGAAAGGGCCCTTATCTTCTTTGCTCGCCCGGCGATATTTTCTGAATGCTATGAAAGCTGTTAGAAATGTGGCGGCAAAAGTTACTATACCCCAAGGCGGATTGAGGGCGCTGCCAACAGTATGAGGTATGGCTGTATTGGGAAAAAGAACATTGGGGTCTAATTTAAACAGAAACGGTGAGATGCCTAAAGCGAAAACTGCGGAGAATAAAAATATAGCCGCTTGCCATTTTTTGAATTCAAGCTTCTCGCTGGGGAAAATATATATGAACAATAGATTGCCAAAAATCTGCATAGTGGCAAGGACCATTTGAGTTTTAACAACCCAAATAGTGAAAGGAACCGAGGTGGAAACGAAAATAAGAAAATTATTGATAATCCATAGGAGTATCGAAAACATCAAAAAGACCAACGCCCGATTGGTAGCGCTCTTGGAATTATGGAATAAAGCCAGCACTCCGAAAAAAACCGTGATTAAGGCTCCGACAGCGTGAACCGATAGTACTATAATCTGACTATGCTGAAATAGGAGCATCTATACTAATTATATGTCTTTTGCCTCCTTATTTTTATTCATGACGTTCAATTCCGTAATCTGCAGCAATTCGTTCATAAACTTACTCAAAGTATCGGCCGCTTGAGCCATTCTTTCTAAAGTTGCCCGAGATTCTGCCGAAATTGAACTATCGTCTTTCATGGTTGCCAAGTAACCCTTTATTATAGTCAGAGGTGTGCGTAGATTATGCTGAGTTGATAAAACGAATTGGTCTTTGGCCCTGTCCAGTTCTTCAAGTTGGATTCTCGCGGTCTTTTCCACTTCATAAGCGCGGCGCACCTCAATCGTCTGCTCGGCAACCCTTTGTTCCAAATGCTCGTTCAAATTCTTCAAATCGGCGTTAGCCGAATCAAGTTTTTTATTAACTTCGGCCAACAACCTCTTTTGTTTGCTCTCGCTAAGTATGCTTCTTATTAGGAACAACCCCACCACGAACAGTCCGATAATGAGAAATATATCTATTCTCGTGTCCCGTGCGCTGTAAGCCAGGGCCGCATCGGTTTTAACCGTTGTCCCGCCTTGGGCGTCTTCTACCTTAGTAAAGGTTAAGCTGTAAACGGTTACTCCCGTTGGAGTAAGTGGCTCGCTCTCACTAGTACAGCCCTTGTTGCCATCAGACCCTGGACCCTGCGCAACCCTGACCGAACCGTTTTCAAGAAAAATACAAGTCGGGTCTTTCGCGCTATCGGCGAAACGAAGTTTTAAATCATTCCCGGACTCAGATGTACAGTCTTTATTGAAACACTCCACGCTGCTCGATTCATTCACTAAAACCTGCACTTTATCCAAGAGAGTATTGAGCTCACCCGTAACTTGGTTGGAAACCGTACCCTGATTGGCAAACCTAAACACTACCGTGACCACCGTTACCACCATACCTAAGATTATTACGAATACCATTACGTAAACTAATAGCTGGGATAAGTTTGACTTTCTTTTAACTGGCTCGTTCATTTGATTTAATTATAACATTAGGTTATTCATATAAAGTATTTTGATTTGCCGGCGTAGCTCAGTGGTAGAGCGAGGGACTCATAAACCCTAGGTCGGAGGTCCGATTCCTCCAGTCGGCACTATAACGTGTTTAGAAGAATTTTATATAAAGCAGTCCACCCTCTTATGATATTTTACTGGTTTTTGGTACGCCCGAAAACCTCGGGAGTTAAGTGCCTCATAGAACAGAACGGTAAATTTCTAATGATTCGCAATACTTACGGCGAAAAACACTGGACCTTACCCGGCGGCGGTATTAAAAAAGGAGAATCGCCGGAACGCGCCGCTCTAAGAGAAGTGGAAGAAGAAGTCGGTATATTGTTAAGTTCCGTTAGAAAAATCGGTGAATATCGAAGTAACAGAGAATATAAAGCTGATACTATACATTGCTTTTACGCTACCGCAAACAGCCCGAAAATATCCATTGATAAAGGCGAGATTTTGGAAGCGGCCTGGTTTACACCACAAACAATACCCAGTTTTAGGTCTACTGCCACAGAAAAGGTATTAGACTTATATAGGTCTTCGTCTTAGACTTTCCCCTCGCCTTTGTCTCTCTTAGAGTTAAGCTCGGTCACTTC
>MHJB01000019.1:2710-5331 GCA_001817805.1 Candidatus Colwellbacteria bacterium RIFCSPLOWO2_12_FULL_43_11
TGTAGCTTGAGAAATCTTCTCTACCGCCGATTTTGACGCCGCAGAAACCGAAGCATCGTCCTCAACTACCCCTAAATAACCCTTAATTATAGTGAGCGGCGTCCGTAAATGATGCTGAGTTGTTAATATAAACTGATCCTTGGTTTTATCCAACTCCTCAAGCTCAATCCTCGCCTTCTTCTCAACCTCATAGGCTCGTTTAACATCCGCAGTTTGTTCGGCAACTTTTTGTTCCAAGTTATCGTTCAAATCTTCAAGTTGAGCACTCAACTTTTCTAACCTTTCCCTTTGGTTTACTTCGCGGCGTCCGGTACCTATAAGTAAGAAGCCCAAAACCAGTACGAATAAGAATATGATTATATCTATTATTCGCTCTACCGAAGGACTGGATAAAAATATTCTGGCTAAAAGAAACGACCAAATTAAAAGGGTCAGAAACTCAGCGTAGATTACCTTAACTCCAAACCCCCTGTATTTGACAGTCACGTAACCAAAGAAGAAAACAAAGGCAGGCACAAAGAAATTACCGTAGGGAGGAATATGGATATCGTAAACCAAAGGGAAATTGGTAAATCCACCCAAAGCGCTAACTGTGGTCCCCACAAAGTAGTAAACCATCTGTTTTTTATTTTCTTGAGAGGCGGCAGCATAATTTTTAATAATCAAAAATATCGGATAAATAGCCAGATATATAGGATAGAGTACGAAAGGAAAGATAAAGTACAATAATCCTGGCCTGGGATAGAAGTGAAAGAACATAATCGGCTCTGCTCCACTCAAGTAAAAGGAGGTAAATGCATTGGCGAATGTAAGAACGAGGGTCACCGCGTAGCCCAATAGCAATGCATACTTAACATGTAATTTTTTATTAAATTCGAATACCGTTGTAAGCCAATGGAAATAAAGTATCGGTATCCAAAAAGACCCATAATTGTAAAACTTAAACCAGAACATAGCCTCTCCAAAATCGGTCTTTAATGGCCATTGTGAAGAGCCAAAACCAAAAATAGCTATGGCGATAGTTGTAAATAGAAACAGCCTGTTGCTCTTATTCTTCCAATCTCTTGAAGCAATAAATAGTCCAAAAACCAACGAGAAAATAGCATTGACATAACCAGACCACGAAAAAATCTGTAAGATGTTCATCTTCTATTAATATTAGCAAATCGTTAGAATATACCCAAAAAGCATTAAGATGTTAAATTATAATGAGTATGAGAAGAGGAAATAAGTATATAGGTGTTTTTGACTCGGGTTTCGGCGGTTTAGATGTTCTCCGTGGCATCGTTAAAGAGCTCCCCAGTTATAACTATATCTATTTGGGTGATACCGCCCGCTTGCCTTATGGCAATCGGCCCAAAGAAACTGTTTACGAATTTACAAAACAAGCGGTTGATTTCTTATTCAGGCAAAATTGCGAACTTATAATACTGGCTTGCAATACCGCTTCAAGCGATGCCTTGCGCAAAATCCAGCGCGAATATCTGCCTAAAAAATATCCTCATAAAAAAGTCTTAGGCGTTTTGATTCCCCTCTCGGAAGAGGCGGTGAAGTACACTAAAAGCTTGAAGGTGGGGGTTATAGCGACGGTCGGTACGGTTCAATCAAAATCTTTTTTAAGAGAGCTAAAGAAACTAAATCCTAGGATTGAAGTATTCCAAGAAGCCTGCCCTCTTTTGGTCCCATTGGTTGAGACCGGAAAACAAAACTCGAAAAAAACCGATTTGGCTTTGAAAAAATATCTGAAACCACTGTTAAAAGAAAATATAGACACCCTAGTCCTGGGTTGTACTCATTACGGCATATTGGAAGGACAGATACAAAAAATGATAGGGCCTAAAATAAAAATCATTTCCGGGTCGGAGTTAGTCGGCAAAAAACTGAAAGATTACTTGAGTAATCATAAAGAACTGGAAAAGAAACTAGGCAAGGGCAAGGCTAGAGTTTTTTACTCTACGAAGTTGACCGCCAACTTCACTAAACTAGGCAGTAAATTTTTTGGGAGTAATATAATAGCCAGAAAGGCAGTAATAAAATAATGAAGAAAACCGCTAAAATAGCCATATTAGGGTTCGGTAAAGAAGGTAAGGCCGTATTTAAATACCTCAAGAAAGAAGGTATAAAAAACATAACGGTACTCGATAGGAAGTTGGATAAAAATTACTTAAAACATCTTAAGGAATTTGACGTTATTTACCGCTCCCCCGGTGTGCCTTACAACCTAAGAGAGATTCAAGCGGCTATCGCGTCCGGGGTGAAGATATCGGGCTGTACCGAGCTTTTCTTTAAAAATAAAAAAGGGCTGGTTATAGGAGTTACCGGCACCAAAGGCAAGGGTACGACCTCAACGCTAATATATAAAATGCTTAAAGCTTCGGGCAGAGATGTCTATCTTGCGGGCAATATCGGCAAACCGGCGGTGGAGCTGCTGCCCAAACTCAAGAAGAAGTCTATAACGGTCCTGGAATTATCCAGTTTCCAGCTCCAGGATTTTAATCCGCTGGCCGGCGGACCGGAAATAGCCGTAGTTTTAAACATCTTCCCCGATCATATGGACTCTCATAAAAACTTCAAAGAGTATTTTGACTCAAAAGCTAATCTGACCAGATACCAGAGAAAAA
>MHJB01000019.1:5494-16980 GCA_001817805.1 Candidatus Colwellbacteria bacterium RIFCSPLOWO2_12_FULL_43_11
AATACTAGCAATGTCTTTAGGAGTTTCTAAAAAGACCGTCAAAAAGGTCGCTGTTAAGTATGAAGGTCTGCCTTACCACTTAAGTCTCATTAGAAATTTTAAAGGTAGAAAAATATATAACGATTCTTCTTCAACTAACCCCGATACGACTGCGGCCGCCATACTGGCTTTCCCAAACAACAACATCTTAATTATGGGAGGTAAAGACAAGGGCCTGAACTATAAACCGATGGCTCTCGCTTTGAGGAAATCATCTATTAAATTAGTCGTGCTTATGGGAGAAAATAGTAAAAAGATTGCCAAAGCTATTAAAGGCAATAAATATGTTTTTGCCAGAGATTTAAAATCGGCCGTGAATATTGCTCTTAAAAGATCTATCAAGGGAAGTTCAATAATATTTTCTCCCGGCTCGGCCAGTTTTGATATGTTCAGAGATTATTACGACCGGGGTGATAAATTCGATAAGATTGTCCTTCAACTTAAGTAAATTCAGGACAATCCTGAATAAGATTGAAGGATTGTCAAAAGTCTAAAGAGTTAGTATAATCCGAATCGTTTGCAGCCGTAGTGTAGCCTGGTTAACACGTCTCCCTGTCACGGAGAAGATCACCGGTTCAAATCCGGCCGGCTGCGCCAAGAAACAAAAACACTACTCCTAATAGGGTAGTGTTTTTGTTTTCTTATTGGAGTAGTTGGACCGGATTTGAACGAGGGGTGGGTCGGAGGGGAAACTTAGTGTCCCCTCCGTGTAGGAGATTATTCAGAACCGTGGGTTCTGAAAGCGCAGTCCCGCAGTACTGCGGGACGAGCAGTTTAATTCCCGGCCGGCTGCGCCACTAAACATAAAATACCCCTTAATAAGGGGTATTTTATTTTAGCCGCCGATTGGATTTGAACCGCGGAAAGGGGTCGGGAAAACTGGTTTTCCCGTGGTGGAAACCTGCCTGCCGGCAGGCAGGTATTAAAACCGCAAGGTTTTAAAATTAAATCGTGAATACGATTTAATTGTGAAAATCCCCGGCTACGTCAAAAATATTTTAAGCTCTCTCATAAATCTGCCCCAACCCTAAAATATCAGCCTCCCGCCAAGGACGACCGATAAGCTGAAAGCCGATAGGTAATTTGGCCCCTCTCCCTTTTACCGGAATGGAAATGCCCGGCAAGCCCGCTAAGTTCAAGGGAATAGTAAAAATATCCGATAAATACATATGTAGTGGGTTGTCGGTCTTTTCTCCAATCTTAAAAGCTGGCGTAGGGGCAACCGGAGTTAAAATAACATCCACTCCGCTTTTAAAAACATTTTCAAAGTCTTCTTTTATAAGCCGTCTCACTTTTTGCGCTTTGGCATAATAAGCCTCGTAGTAACCGGCCGATAAAACGAATGTCCCCAGAATAATTCTCCTCTTAACCTCCGGACCAAAACCGGCGCCTTTATCTTCGTAATAAAGGTCGGTTAAATTTTTAGCCGCCTCTCTTGTCCCATACCTTATACCGTCAAGTCTGGATAAGTTAGTGCTGACTTCCGCGGGCATTATTATGTAGTAGACCGATAAGGCATATTTAGTGTGCGGTAAGCTTACTGGCTTTACTTTCAATCCCAAATTCTTTATTTCGGCAATTACTTTATCTATCGCCTCGCCCACTTCTTTATCCAAACCTTCAACGAAATATTCTTCCGGTATACCAACTGTTAAATTTTTTATATCGGCGAGACTTGGATTCGTAAGTTCGTCTCCGTAATCGGTTTGAAAGCTCGTTGCGTCTTTTGAATCATATCCGGCTATAGCTTTAAAGAGTATCGCCGCGTCTTCCACGGTTTTCCCGAAAGGACCAATCTGGTCTAAAGAGGAAGCCATAGCCATAAGCCCATAACGCGAAACAGCTCCATAAGTAGGCTTCATGCCCACTACGCCGCAGAAAGAGGCTGGTTCCCTGATAGAACCGCCCGTATCCGATCCCAGAGCCGCTACTGCCATGTCCGATGCCACCGCCGCAGCCGAACCACCCGAAGAGCCTCCCGGCACACGGCTCACATCATGTGGGTTCCTGGTAATTTGGAAAGCGGAGTTTTCGGTTGAGCTTCCCATAGCAAACTCATATAAATTGGTTTTACCCAAAAATACCGCTTTGTTTTCTTTTAATTTCGCTATAACCGTAGCGTCGTAAGACGATTTATAGTCTTTAAGAATTTTTGAGCCGCCTGTGGCAATGGAGCCTTCTATAAGCATGTTGTCTTTTATGGCGATTGGCACACCTGCCAAAGAACTTAACTTTTCTCCGCTCGCCAAAGCTGCATCAACTTCCCCGGCCCTAGCCAAAGCATCGTCCTTATGTAAACTAAGGAATGCCTTTATTTCTTTGTCTTTACTATCGATATAGTCGAATAAACTCTTGGTTACTTCTGTCGCCGAAAACTCCTTATCTCTAAGGCCTTCGCTGAACTTTTTAATTGTTAGTCCTTTTAGATTATCCATTATTCGAAAACCGGTGGCACTTTAAGAAATCCCTTTTCTTCATCGGGAAAAGATTTCTGTAATTTTGAGCCGTCTGCCTCTCTTATTTTTTCGCCGTCCTGCCTTAATGTGTTTTTTAAATCCGTCCCTCCGGTAAGCGGTTTTATCTTGTCGGTATTCAAGCTCTGCAACTCTTTAAAATGCTCCAATATTTTATTTAAATCCTCGGAAAATTTAGCCTCCTCCTCGGGTGTTAACTTGATTCTGGCGAGCTTCGCCACATAATCTACTTTTAAGTCCATATTTTTATTAAGATAACTCAATAAAAACCTTTATTCAAGCCGAGCTGAATGTGTATTCGGATTTACATAAACTTGAAAGCTCCGCTTAAAAAACGGAGCTCTCTCTCATTCGCGCTTTAATCCAAGTTAATCCCTGGGGAATCCTTCTGCCTGCATGGCTATTATTTGACTCCTCACTTCATTGAGGTCTTTGAGCTCAAGCTCATACCATGGTCCCACCAGGCGTTTTGCCCAAGCTAAGTGCCAGCTTTGAGGATAAGCGATTATATGAGTCTCAACTCTATAATGTTGCATATGGAGAACTACCTCCAAGGCAATCTTATACTTCTCCAGCAATTCTTTGTCCCGCAAGGTTGCAAAGCAGTTGCCTTCCTCAAGCATACGCATAGCCTCAAACACATCGCCGTGTTTGCGCCTAAGCATTTTCATTGGCTCTCTTATTAGCCTTCGGTCAGGAAAAAGCTTCCCAACAAACCTGGATATCTTCTTCTGTGTTTTTACGCGAATTTCGTCCACTTCCCCGTCAAAAACAATTGATGAGCGCATACAATTGGCTGTTTATTCTATGTATTTGAACAAACAGAATTAATTAATGATAAGAAAGTCGACCTTTCTTTGGTAAAGAACTGGCTTGTTACCAGTTGGATTAAATTACAATAAAATTAGGCTGAAGTCAATTAACCGTGTTTTATTTCAAGCACGTCCCCGTCTTGAATAACGTACTCTTTGCCCTCTGTTTTTATAATTCCTTTTTGTCGCGCTGAGGCCCAAGAACCGGATTCAAATAATTTCTCCCAATTCACCACATCCGCCCTAATAAATTTCTTCTCAAAGTCAGTATGTATTTCACCAGCCGCTTCCGGCGCCTTAGCACCTTTTCTGATTGTCCAAGCCCTCGTCTCATCTTCACCAGTAGTTAAAAAACTTATCAGTCCCAAAATCTCATAGGCTTTCTTTATAAGAAAATTTATGTCCGCTGCCAAACTTAAATCAGCCACAACGTACTCACCACCAGATGATTTTATTTTTTCTTTTAACTCTTCGGTTACATCGCCTTCTGCGCCGTTTAAAAGATACATTTGTGGCTTTGAAGTCAGAAGGCTTAGCTCCTCTACCGCAGGAGAGCTTAAAATTTCATCTCCCATGCGCCTTACTTCCGTCCCGGTAGCAAGTCCTTCTTTAACCCGCTTCATCACGTCAAATGCCTTAATTTTTTCCTTATCCCCGCTTTTGGATTCTTTCTCCAGACTTTGAACTCTTTTATCGACAGTTTCCACGTCTTTCAAAACCAACTCGGTGTTGATTATGTCTATGTCCCTAATCGGATTAACATCGTTCTCCACATGAATTATATCTCCCGCTTTAAATACTCTTACCACTTGCACCACCGCTCTCACATCCCGGATATGCGACAAGAATTGATTCCCCAATCCTTCTCCCTTATAAGCCCCCTTAACGAGCCCTGCTATGTCATAGAATTCAACTACCGCCGGCACTAGCTTTTTCGACTTACTCATCTCGGTCAATTTTGTAAGCCGTTCATCGGGCACGGTTACCACGCCCACATTAGGATCAATTGTAGCAAAAGGATAATTGGCAATATTAACCTCTTGTTTGGTTAAAAGTTTGAATAGGGTGGATTTACCCACATTGGGGAGCCCCACTATGCCGATAGATATTTTTTTCATAAGTTTGGTAAAAGTTTATCATGCCTGAGCCTCCTATGATAAGTGATGGCAAATCTGTGCGCTTCATCTCTCACTTGAATCAAGGTTTTTTCTTTTACGCCATCCGGAATATTGCCGATAAACTCGTTCTTATCCCTATCGGGTCCTTTGGCTATACCTATTATGGGAATTTTCATCCCTGCTTCCTCAAAAACCTTTTTGGCGGCGTTGACCTGCGGCTTGCCTCCATCTATGAGTATTAGCCCCGGCAAAGGCCAGTTGTTATTAAGTCTACGGCTAAGAATCTCTCTAAGCATGCCCGTGTCGTCCGGTTTAAAAATAGTCTTAATCCTAAACTTCTTGTACTCGCTCTTCATGGGCTCACTATTCACAAAAACCACCATACTCCCTACGGCCGAAGTACCAGAAATATTGGAAATATCGTAACCCTCAATCCTAAACGAGCCTTCGGTTTTATGTTCGGATTCCTTAATAAGAGCCGTATCTTGTATATGCTGCAACGCAAAAATCCTCCGCTTGAGCTTTTCCGCTTTTTCAAAATCAAGCCGCTTACTTGCCAGAATCATTTCTTTCTTCAAATCGTTTAGAACTCTTTTCTTTTTACCGTTAAGGAAAAGTTTTATATGGCGGATATTTTCCATACAATCCTCGCGACTTATCGTATTGATGCAAGTTCCCGGACATAACCCTATTTCATAATCAAAACAAGCTCTCTTAAATGAGCCGATTTTCTCGGGCGAATGTATGTTAAACGGAAATATCTTTCTTATGAGACGCAGAGCAATTCTCGCGGATGTTGCCGAAGTAAATGGGCCAAACCTGACTCCCCCGACTTTGCTCTTGCCTCTCACCAAAAGAACTCGAGGAAATCTGTCTTTAGTAATCTCAATGAATAAAAAGCTGGTGCCGTCTTTCTCTCTAATATTATAAGGCGGCTCATGTTTTTTAATCAGTTCCGCTTCAAGTATTAAAGCCTCCAGCGCCGAATCGGTTTTAAAATAATCAATCTTCTTTATTTCGCTAATAAGTTTTTCAATTCTTGCTTCGTTGGCTTTTATGAAATAACTAGAAACACGCCGCCTTAAATTACCGGCTTTACCCACATAAAGAAGTTTGCCGCCCGTTCCTTTCATCAAGTAAACTCCGGGCGAATCGGGCATATTTTTATAAAACTTATTCATAACTAAAAGTTATCTTACAGCCGAATCTCTAAATTGACAAAACATATTTAAGATTGTAAATTTAACTTTTAAAGTTCGTTACTAATGAGCCACTCGAGCCGAGAAGTCCGCCACGTCCGATACTGTACGTTGCCGTACGTTACAATCTGTGAATGTCTCTCCGTCAAACGAGGGGAAATAGCTTATTGGACGGCGTTGAGGTCTTTATCTAAAACGTGGTGGATTTCTCCGCTTGATGTATAAAAGACTCCCCCTTAGGAGTCTTTTACTTTATAAAAAGCGAAGGAAGTTTACTTTAAGACCTTCCTGAGATATTCCCCGGTAAAGCTGCCTTTGGTTCTTACAATATCCTCCGGAGTGCCTTTGGCGACAATCTCGCCCCCCTTACTTCCGCCTTCCGGGCCTAAATCAAAAACCCAGTCAGCCGATTTAATTACGTCCAAGTTGTGCTCAATCACTACCACAGTATTTCCTCTATCAACCAGCTTCTGTAAAACTTCCAACAATTTTTTAACATCATCAAAATGAAGACCGGTTGTAGGCTCATCCAAAAGATATAATGTACGCCTGGTATCTCTTTTACCGAGCTCAGCCGATAGTTTTATTCTTTGCGCCTCCCCCCCGGATAAAGTTGTGGCCGATTGCCCCAACTCCAAATAACCCAAACCAACGTCTTCTAAAATTTGCAGTTTTTCGTGCAACCAGGGAATATCTTTGAAAAACCCGACCGCCTCCTCAACCGTCATCTTCAAGACTTCATAAATATTCTTGCGGTGATACTCAACTTCCAAGGTTTCCCTGTCAAACCTCTTACCATGGCAAGTATCACAAGTTACATAAACCGTAGGCAGGAAATGCATTTCAATCGATAAATAACCATGCCCCTCGCAGTTTTCACAACGGCCGCCCCTGACGTTAAAACTAAATCTCCCCGGTTTCCAACCTCGTACTCTTGCGTCTTCGGTTGAAGCGAATAAATCTCTAATATGCGTCCAGGCGCCGATATAAGTTGCGGGGTTAGAGCGAGGCGTTCTGCCTATTGCCCCTTGGTCAACGTTAATAACCCGGTTGATATATTCCAAGCCCAGAATAGATTTATAAGCACCCTCTTTGTAATTGGCGTGGTTAAACCTATTAGCCACGGCTTTATAGAGCACGTCGTAGACTAAAGTGCTTTTGCCCGACCCGGAAACTCCCGTAACAGCCACTAAGTGTCTTAAAGGTATATCCAAATTTAGATTTTTTAGGTTGTTTTGCGATACTCCTCTAAGCTTTATGAAATCTCCGGGGAGTTTTATTGGCCTCCTTTTAGCCGGAGCCTTTATTGACTCATCTCCTCTCAGATAATCCAGGGTTAAGCTTTTTTGCTTCTTGTCTTTAAAAATCTCCGGTATCGGCCCTTCCGCCACAATTTTCCCGCCGTGAATACCGGCCGCTGGCCCAATATCGACTAAGTAGTCAGCCGACCTGATAGTTTCTTCATCGTGCTCCACTACGATTATGGTATTGCCCAAGTCTCTCAAATCGTGGAGAGTCTTAATGAGCTTAGCGTTATCCTTTTGGTGCAAGCCAATAGTTGGCTCGTCCAATATGTATAAAGTACCTACCAGCCGCGATCCTATCTGCGATGCCAATCTTATTCTTTGGGATTCCCCGCCCGATAGAGTCCCCGCCTTTCTGTCTAAAGTGAGATACCCCAACCCCACATCAATCATAAATTTAAGACGGTTTCTGATTTCCCGTAGCGGAGTCTCGGATATATCCCTCGCCTTATCTTTTAACTTCTTATCGAGACGCCCAAAAAACTCGTAAGAATCTTCCACGGAAATAGATGTCACTTCGGTTATATTTTTACCTTCCATAAGAACGCTTAAAGATTCCGGCCTCAATCTTTTACCCAAGCAAACCTTGCAGATTCTTTCGGACCAGATATCTTCCGTTCCCAAACCGTGGCATTCGGGACAAGCGCCATACGGGCTATTAAAAGAGAAAAGTCTGGGTTCTATATCCGGGAAAGAGAAGTTATCCCGCGGGCAGGAAAACTTAGCCGAGAAACTTACTTCTTGGTCTCCACTTACGCCAGTAACTACATCGTTGCCGTGCTTCAAAGCGGCTTCAACCGCTTCCGATAAACGTAAACGGTTATCTTTATCCGTTAAATCAATTCCGGCGGTCATCCTGTCTACCACCAACTCAATCGTATGTTGTTTATAGCGAGCCATAGTCATTCTCTCGCGAAGCGACTTGAATTCGCCATCAACCCTAGCTTCCCTGAAGCCGGCGCTCAAGAAGTCATAAAGCAACTGGTAGTATTCTCCCTTCCTTCCCCTTATGGTCGGGGCAAGAATCACCAGTTCCTTTTTAATCTTGCCCTCCGGGGCGGCGAGCGCCACTATCGCGTCAACTATACCCTCGGGTGTCATTCTTCTTATCTCCGTTCCGCAAATTGGACAATATGGAACGCCCGCTCTGGCGAAAAGAACTCTCAAGTAATCATAAATTTCAGTTATGGTTGCCACGGTTGATCGAGGATTTGAAGAATGTGCCTTCTGATCAATGGAAATTGCCGGCGACAACCCCTCGATTTCGTCCACATCCGGCTTATCCAAACGGCCCAAGAATTGCCGCGCGTAAGCCGAGAGAGACTCAATATATCTTCTCTGCCCTTCGGCGAAAATAGTATCAAAGGCCAAGGAAGATTTCCCCGAACCGGAAAGGCCCGTAAAAACCACCATTTTATTTCTGGGCAATTCCAGATTAATATTTTTTAGGTTGTGCTCGCGGGCGCCCTTGATGATGATTTTATCTTGCATGTCTTTTAACTTTCTTGGTTAGTTCTTTGACTTCGTCTCGTAATATTGCGGCGAGCTCAAAGTCCAGTTTTTTGGCCGCGTCTTTCATCTCTTTTTCTTTCTCCTTTAAAATAAGCTCCAGAGCCTTGATTGATTTAGTAGCTAACGGCTTCAATTCCAAGTCCAATATATCGTCAGGTAAAATACTGGTAATCGGCCTGATTATGGTCCGCGGAGTAATGTTATGAAGCTTATTATATGCT
The DNA here is from genome assembly GCA_001817805.1 of Candidatus Colwellbacteria bacterium RIFCSPLOWO2_12_FULL_43_11. Classification (GTDB taxonomy): domain Bacteria; phylum Patescibacteriota; class Minisyncoccia; order UBA6257; family Colwellbacteraceae; genus 2-12-FULL-43-11. The sequence continues at coordinate 14,174 of MHJB01000019.1, forward strand.
TCTTGTATTTTTCTTCTTCTGTTTGTTTCCTGTACCGCTCGTTGGATAGAGCCCGTTATTCTATCGGCATAAATCAGAACTTCGCCCCTTACATTTCTTGCCGCACGACCGATAACCTGTATAAGCGATGTTTCGCTTCTCAAGAATCCTTCTTTATCTCCGTCTAAAATAGCGATTAAAGATACCTCCGGTAAGTCCAACCCCTCACGCAACAAGTTAACCCCAACCAGGACATCAATATTGCCCTTCCTTAAATTAGTAAGGATTCTTATTCTCTCCAGTGTTTTTATGTCACTGTGCAGATAGGTTACCTTGAGCCCTACTTCTTCTAAATATTGTGATAAGTCTTCCGCCATTTTTTTGGTAAGAGTTGTAACGAGCACTCTTTCCTTCTCACTAACTCTCTGTTTAATTCTGGGAATCAAATCCTCAACTTGGCCCCTCGCCGGCAGCATTGTTATTTTGGGGTCAATAAGCCCTGTGGGCCTAATAACCTGCTCCACAATCTGCTCGCTTTCTTTCTTCTCGTATGGCCCTGGAGTAGCGGAAGTGTAAATCACTTGCCCCATTCTTTCTTCAAATTCCTTGAATTTCAAAGGCCTATTATCCACTGCCGATGGCAGCCTGAAACCATATTCAACCAGAGTTCTTTTTCGTGAAGCATCGCCCTCATACATTCCATTAAGTTGCGGCACGGTAACGTGGGACTCGTCTATCACCATAAGGAAGTCTTCCGGAAAGTAATCCAATAAAGTCGCCGGCGCCTCCCCTGGGTTCCTTCCCGATAAGTGCCTGGAATAATTTTCTATGCCATGGCAATAACCAACCTCGCTTATCATAGCTATATCGTTCAAGGTCCTTCGCTCCAGTCTTTCCGCCTCCAAAAGTTTTCCGGTAGATTCAAAGTGTTTCAGTTGTTCTTTCAGTTCTTTTTTAATATTTACCAAAGCTTTTTCTTTGCTATCACCCATAGTAAGAAAGTGTCTTGCCGGAGAGACAAAAACTTCTTCTACCCTGGGCGTCTTACCATACTCAAATCCCTTAACCGGATCTATCACAAAAATATCGGCAATCCTATCTCCATCCAAGCGGAAATTATAAATAGTCTCTTCGTAAGGCGGCATAATTTCCCAGTTGTCGCCTCTTAACCTGAAAGTGCTTCTTTTTAAGTCCGACCCCGTCCTCGAAAACTGCATGCCGATAAGTTTCCTCGTCAAAGCTTTTCTGTCTATCTTATCGCCTACTTTAAAATGAATTATGTTTTGGCTGTAAGCCTCCGGCGCTCCCAAGCCGTAAATACAAGAAACCGAGGCCACAACGATTACATCACGTCTGGTAAGTAAGGACATCGTAGCCGCATGTCTTAATTTATCTATCTCATCGTTAATCATCGCCTCTTTACCAATGTAGGTATCCGATATCGGCATATACGCTTCCGGCTGGTAGTAATCATAATAAGAAACAAAGTAATGAACGGCGTTATGAGGGAAAAGCTCTCTGAATTCATTGCAAAGCTGCGCAGCCAAAGTCTTATTGTGCGCTATGACCAAAGTAGGTTTATCCAGTTTGGCGATAATATTGGCTACCGTAAACGTTTTACCTGACCCGGTTACCCCCATCAGAGTCTGACGCCTATAATCCTTATTCAAACCTGAAATAAGCTCCTTAATGGCTTTAGGTTGGTCACCGGCTGGTTTATTTTCCGATATAAGTTCAAAACTCATAAAATGCAAAAACTCCCCCTAGGGCCGCTCTATAGGGGTTACTAGGGCGAAGTTTACCCTGTTAGATATCCAATACGCAAGTTTTACGATAGCTACGGAGTAGATTACTAGTCAACTTCAACCAAAAGAAAACGATATTTCCTTTTAGCCCAATAAGGCCCGGCGAAGTCTATGCCAATTCTCGGAGTTCTTTTAAATTTCTTTATCCTCACCCCTCGGTCTTCAATCCATAAACCGTTTTTCTTTGAAATAAGTTTATTGTTCAGCTTTTTGTCTATCTTCAAATTCCGCGTAAGCTTGCCTGGGCCGCTTATTTCACTTACTCCACGGATTAATACCGCTGCCGGATAACCCTTGGCGCCAGTTACGACATTCATCATCCAATACATCCCATAAGTTAGGTAAACAAACCAGTAGCCCGGCGGGCCGAACATCATTTCTGACCTTTTATTCTTGCCCCGCGAACCATGTGAGGCCTTATCCTTAAACCCATCGTAGGCCTCAACTTCGGTTATCATATAACTTTCTTCTTTCTTTCCCTTACGCCTCACCAAAAATTTACCGAGCAGTTTTTCTGTCACAACTAAAGTGGGTCTATTAAAAAAACTTTTAGTTAAAACTTTTCTCATTAAAATCTCGGAGCCGACTGAAATTCGCGTAAGATTTCCGGAGGCAAGGGCTCTCCCGACTTGGTCTTCCCCGGGTATCTCCAAGCGGAAACAATATTTCTTCTCTTGGCTGTATCCTGCAACATCACCCAAACCTCATAAGGATGCTTTGTAGTGCCCGCCGGCTGCATCAGGGCTACGGTTTTATCGGCTATGCCCTCTTCAACCCTTTTAGGATGATTTATCACTCTCTTAACCCTAGACTCGGAGAGCCCGTGCTGCCTCATCTTAGCCTTGGAATGCTTTGTCCACGTTAATATTTTCATATATCTGTTATAATTATTATAAAGCAATGGGCAACTCAAAAAGAAATCTGGCTTATCTTGTTTTAGGCGTTATTCTCATCTCATCCTTTGCCATAATGCACTCCGTCTCCGGTCAAGAATCGGCAATCGTGGACGAAATGGCCCACATT
>MHJB01000020.1 GCA_001817805.1 Candidatus Colwellbacteria bacterium RIFCSPLOWO2_12_FULL_43_11
CAACCAAAGTTTTTAGCTAACTTAACGGCCTCTATTGCTTCCGTAACGGTTCCAATCTGATTTGGTTTAATGATAATCGAATTCACACTTTTATTCTTGTATGCTTTCTCCATTCTAATTAAATTGGTTACGGTTAGGTCATCGCCCGCTATAAGTAAACTTTCTCCCAAAGAATTCCTTAAGTCCGCAAAACTTTTAAATTCATCTTCCGAGAACGGGTCTTCCAAGTAAATAAAGTTTTTGAAACGACTGAGTTTCTTGTAGATAGATTTAAGCTTGTTTTCGCTTAGAGTTACGTCACTTGCTGCCGCATCCATTCCAAAGTCTACTTTAGTTTCCAGCCTTGTAAGTTGCGCGACTTTTTTAAGTACGGAGAAAGGCTCTAAATTATCTTTAAAATTTGGCGCGAAACCCCCTTCGTCTCCGGTATTAGACGAGGTTTCTCCTTTTAATTTAACCAGGTACTTTCGTAAAGCATCATAAAACCTAGTCCCGACGGTTATCGACTCTCTAATGGATTTTGTTTTGGGTATAACCAAGTATTCCTGAAAATCCAAATTATTACCGGCATGTAAGCCGCCGTTTACAACGTTCATAAAAAGACGGGGACAATCGCCGGTATTTTTAAAATTACCAAGACTTCTTAAGTGTTTCCATAGGGGTTTACGAGAGTCCCCCGCACCGGCCTTAGCTACGGCAATAGACACGGCTAAAGTAGAGTTAGCTCCGAGTTTTCTCTTGGTAGGAGTGCCATCAATCTTATTCAGAATGTTATCTATAACTTTCTGGTTAGTCGCAGTAAGCCCCCTTAATTTAGGCGCTATTTTCTCTTGGATATTTTTAATAGCCGCCTCTACGGGAACATAACTGGCTTCATAAGAACCAACGCTTTTGCCCCGTGGCACCGAAGCCTTAAAAACTCTGCCATCGTTGAGTTTTAAATATACCTCAACGGTCCAACTGCCGCGAGAGTCAAGAATCGGACGCGCCTTTAGGGATGATATTCTGGCCATCTCTACTTAACTTCATTAATAAGCTCCCCCTTAAGGTAGCCGTTAATATTATCCAACGTCGTTTTAAGAATTCTTTCCATTGCCTCTTGGGAGTTGAAAGCATTATGCGGCGTGACAAGAACGTTAGGCATTTTCATAAGCATGTGATTCCTAAGCATGATTTTCAGTTCCTCTTCCTTAGGATGCCCCAACGATAAGGTGTTAAGCTCGTCTTTTGTCTCCCCTTCTTCCTCCAGCACATCTAAGCCGGCTCCGGCCAAGATACCGGCGTTAAGGGCTTCTATTAAGGCTTCGGTTTCTACTACCGCGCCCCGGGCGGTATTAATAAGGTAAGCGCCTCGTTTGATTTTATTGATATTATTTTTACCGATAAGATGATGAGTGTCTTCGTTGTAAGGGCAATGGATGGAGATAATATCTGCCCGTTCGAGAACCTCGTTTAAAGTTAGGTAGGTAATCCCTTTATCTTTTGCCAGATTCGGGTCAGGATAGGGGTCGTAAGCTAAAACATTCATGCCGAAACCGATTGCCATACTTATCATTTCCCTGCCGATGCGCCCCGTACCTATAATACCCATGGTTTTACCCTTAATATCAACACCGCGCAAATTATTTAAAGAGAATGAGCCGGTTTCTTTGACCCGGTCAACGCCCTCGTATATTTTTCTGGTTAAGCTCAGAATAAGTCCGAAAGCGAACTCGGCCACGGTATTGTCTCCATAACCGGGGACATAAAGAACCTTGATCCCCTTTTCTTTACAGGCCGCCACATCAATGTGGTCAAAACCGGTGGATCTCGTTGTAATACACTTCAACTGTGGAAAGTTTTCCAAAATCCCCTTATCAATCCTGGAATCCACAAAAATAGATAGTATTTCAAAATCTCTGGATTGTGGCAGAGAAAGTTCGTTTATCTTATCCTGGCTCGCTGTAATTTCCTGATTAGGGAAATTCTCACTTATAAGTTTCTCTTCCCATCCTTCGAGCTCAAAAAAACCTATTTTAGTCATATCTTCTTTTCTTTTTTTCTTCCGCGGCTATAGCTACGGTAGTTTTCACAACCGTATCCGGATTCAATGAGATGCTTTCGATACCCTTACTTACCAAAAATTTCGCAAACTCAGGGTAATCCGACGGTGCCTGCCCGCAAATACCGATATACTTTTTTCTCGCCCTGCATTTCTTAATAACATCGGCTATTAAAGTCTTAACGGACTCATCGTTCTCATTGGCTATCTTGCTCACTACGCCGGAATCCCTGTCCAAACCAAGAGTAAGCTGAGTAAGGTCGTTTGACCCAATAGACATACCGTCAAATACATCCAGAAAATCGTCGGCTAAAATCACGTTAGACGGAATCTCGCACATAACATAAACGGGGGTGATATTCTTGGATTTAAGTCCTTTTTTCTTAGCCATGTACTTTGTGTTAAGTCCGGCTTGAGACATAATCTCCAGTGTTTTTATCCCCTCTCCCTTGGTCCTGCAAAAAGGTACCATGGGTATGACATTTTTGAGACCCAAATCGTCGCGAACCCGTTTAATAGCGAGACATTCCAACCTGAACGCTTCTTTAAATTTAGGGTCATAATAACGTGATGCTCCACGGAAGCCAATCATAGGATTCTCTTCTACCGGCTCGTAATTTTTACCACCCAAAAGTGTCCTATATTCGTTGGTTTTAAAATCGGAGAACCTCACAATAACCGGACGAGGATAAAAAGCCACTCCTATTTTAGCGATTCCGTAAGTTAAATTAGTGACGTAAAAATCCACTTTATTATGCCAACCAAGTGTTTTCTTTTGAATTTCTCTCTTAAGTTTTTTATCCAGTTTATTGAAGTTTATTAAGGCCATTGGATGCATACCCATCTTGGAAGCAATAATAAATTCTTCTCTGGCCAAGCCAACGCCGGAATTAGGCAAAAAGGAGATCTCAAAAGCCGTATCCGGTATAGCGACGTTCACCATAACCTTAGTCTTGGGCTTGGGTATCTTTTTTAAATCGTGTTCCGTAACTTTAAAACGAAGTTTGCCCTTATAAACATTGCCCGTGCTTCCGCTCGTATCCACCGTCACAAATTCGCCGGTTTTAATTTTTCTCGTGGCCTGCTCCGTTCCTACTACTGCCGGAATACCCAACTCCCTTGATACTATTGCCGCATGCGAAGTTCGCCCCCCTTTATCTGTCACGATAGCCGAAGCTATTTTCATAATTGGTTCCCAATCCGGATCGGTCATATCCGTAATAAGAACTTCCCCTTTTCTGAATGTTCCTATTTGTTTGGCATCCATTATAATCCTGGCCTTGCCCTGGGCGATGCTTGATCCAACGGAGGCGCCCGTTACAACGGTTTCGCGGCTATCAAGTAATTTATACTCTTTAACTATGGAGTAGTCTCTTCCGGCATGCACTGTCTCGGGCCTCGCTTGAACTATGAACAATTCTCCGGTTCTCCCGTCCTTAGCCCACTCCAAATCCATTGGAGTCCAATGTCCATTTCTTTTGGAATAGTGGTCTTCAATAATAAGAGCCCATCGCCCCAGAGTAGCAACCTCCTTATCAGTTAAGATAAAATTTTCTTTCTCTTCTTTGGTGGTAGGTATAATTTTAGTTTGCTTAATCCCCCGTCCCGATTTCGAATAAATCATTTTTATGTCTTTAACCCCTAACTTTTTATCGATAATGGAACTGCGTCCTTTTTGTGATTTCAGACCTTCTTTCCAAATTAAAAACTCGTCGGGCGTAACCTTACCCTGAACAATCATTTCGCCTAACCCCCAACTCCCATTAACCACAACAACATTGGGAAAGCCCGACTCGGTATCCAGGGTAAAAATAACTCCCGATGCCCCGGTATCCGACCTAACCATCTTTTGCACTCCCACAGATAAGGCAATCTTGAAATGACTAAATCCCTTATCGACACGATAAGATATGGCTCTATCGGTAAAAAGCGATGCCATAGCCGCCCTTATGGCAGCCAATAAGTCTTCTACCCCCCTGATGCCCAAATAAGTTTCGTGCTCTCCGGCAAAACTCGCCCCAGGCAAATCTTCGGCCGTAGCGCTTGATCTCACGGCCATATCAGTATTGGCTCCGTATCGCTTCTCCATCAGGCGATATGATTTTATAATCTCCAACCTCAACGCCTCCGGAAGGACTTCATTTTTTATGGTTTCACGAACCAACTTAGCTCGACTGGATAAATCTTTTAAATTCCTGGTATTAAGTCCTTTTAATATGTCGCGAATTTTTACATCCAACCCGCGTTCAGATAAAAAATATCTATAAGCCTCGGCTGTCACTATGAATCCACTGGGCACTCGCACTCCCCTAGATCCTAGTTTACTTATCATTTCTCCCAAAGAGGCGTTTTTGCCGCCAACCAAACCGACATCTTTTATGCCGACTTTTTCGAACGGGAGTATAAGCTTCTGTTGTCTCATAATTTTAAACCTTGATGGCAATTACCAGATCGGAAACATTGGAACCGGTGTCTCCGGTAAAAATATAGTTTCCAACCTTCTCGAACAAAGGATATGTGTCGTTATTCTTTAAGAACTGGCTTATATTTAAATCCTTTTTCTTAACTGCATCTTTAGTAATTATATCACAGATAGCTCCGGCAAAATCTCCGTTATCCCGTCCGTCGGAAGCTAAGGATATTATTATCTCCTTACTCTTTATTTTTTGCAGAGCGGCGGCGGCTAAATGAAGGTTTCTTCCGCCCCGTCCGTTTCCCTTAATAATAACCGTGGTTTCTCCGCCATATAAAAGAACCTTCTTAGACGAAGACTTTTGCAGGTCGGCAACTATCTTTAAGCCCACCTCACCGGCCTCTCCCTTCATATCATGATAAATTTCACTCTCCAGGCCCAGTTCTTTCGCTTTTTTCTCCATCGCCCTCAAAGCAATCGCGTTAGAAACAACAACCACATTATTGATTTTTTCAAAGAACTTATTTTCTTTGGGCGTTTCAATCAAACCGCAATTCTCTATGTTGCAGGTATCAAAGATATCATACTTGGCGAGAATCGCAGCCGCGGCATCAATGGTAGTATCGTCTTTAACCGTCGGTCCCGAAGCTATAAAACCCATGTCGTCCCCGGTCACATCGGAAAATATAAGTCCGACACTTTGAATAGGATATGCGTATTTGGCCAAGAATCCTCCGCGAGCCAAAGACATATGCTTTCGCACTGTATTCAATTCTTGGATAGTAGCACCCGCTTTGGTAAGCGACTTAAAAACCTCAACCTCTTCTTTATACGAAAAATCCTCCGGATAGGAGAGTAAAGCCGAACCGCCTCCGGAAATCACAAAAATCAAGAAATCATCTTCGTTCAGCTTATTCAATAAATTAACAATTTCTCTTGTAGCCTTAACATTATCCTCGGAGGTTAAAGGATGTGTACCTTTAAAATACTTCAGCTTTTTCAGGTATCCCCCGTTTTTTACGTCAATAATAATCCCCCCATGAAGATGATCACCCAAAATCTTTTCTAAAGCGACCCCCGCCTCAAGCGCGCATTTCCCAACGCCTACCACAAAAACTCTGCCTATTTGATTCAGAGAATATTTGCGACCGACTATATTAAGGTTATCACCCCGAACTTTAACATTGGTAATAATTGCTTCCGTTGTATCTATTGCTTCCAAACCAGCCTCGGCGATAAGAAGCGCCTTATGCCGCGTTGGAGAAACCGATAAGCTATCAAAATTCTTTATTTTCATGAAAATGGACCTACGATTGAATATATCCCCAAGTATGGAGCCTGTCGCTGTCCCTGCCCCACTTGGCCCCTATATCGGTTCTATAAAACATATTGGGCACCATGATATTTTTAATCCTCGTGTAAACTATGTGCCTTGCCTCATCAACCGTGGTACCGGAGCCGGTTATAACAAGAAGCACTCCGGAGACACCGGCTATTCTCCAAGTCCCGTTGTCATTTCTAACGTCTTCAATATGGATTCCCTCTAAGCCATCTGGCTTCTTAAATAGAATTGCCAGGTCCCTATAGAGGTTGATTAAGTCGTTATCACTCTTAGTCAAATATGAAGGCACCATAATTCTAACTCCCAACTGGAAACCACGTTTGGTCTTAAGTTCAAAATCTTCTCCCGATGCCAATCTATAAAGCCACTCCCCGGCTGGCATAGTTATGCCTTCCTGTTGTATCTGAATAGTGGGGTAGCCAAATCGGGAGGTCCACTCCAATGGGTAAATACCTTTTCCGTTAACAATACAATTTATATCAATATAGCCAACGTAGCCCGACTCTTTAAGAGCCGGCAACATCTTTAATAGCGTTGCTCTAAAAAGAGCATTGGCCGGACTCCAATACATTAAAGTCCCCATTTCTCCCGAGAACGGCCCTATATCTCCCGGAAAAACTCTTTTGTGCTCAAAATTAACATTTATAGGATAAATAAAATCGTGGCCGTTGAAGAAAGCTCCCACCGCCACTTCCACGCCCGATATGAATTTCTGCAATATAAA
>MHJB01000021.1:0-1781 GCA_001817805.1 Candidatus Colwellbacteria bacterium RIFCSPLOWO2_12_FULL_43_11
TACTTTATCCAGACGGTGGTAGCGATAATTATAATTAACGGCTCTCTCTTATCAGGAAAGATTAATGACCTGCTTACCAATTCCGTGAAACCAGGAGGACAGACGTTAGCCCCTAGAACTTTAAGGCTTATGGGAATCTCCGGGTCAGTATCTATAGTCTCCTGGCTTACCATAACCTTCGTAGACTTTTTCAAACTTACCCTAAACTATCCGCAACTTGCTCTTATATATGTAACCGCGATAGTTACGGCGTATTTCGTTCACGATGTTATAGAGAAAATGATAGAGAAGTCCGCCACAGCGAGAGAAGTGAGAGTCAGCTGATTTTCTCCGCGTCTTTAAGATTGAATTTGCCTATCTTGGTTCTTTTTAAATTTTTAAGAGTGGCGGGTACCGAAAGACGCCTGCCAATCTCCTCTGCTAAAGACCTCACATAAGTTCCGCTCTTCACATCAAGAACCACTTTTAATACATAATGCTTCTCTGATTTGAGACAACTTTTAAAAACCGCTTTGGTAACTTCCATTTCCTTTTCCGGTAAATCAACCGTCCTCCCCTCTCTCGCTATTTTATAAAGCCTCTCTCCTTTAACTTTGATGGCGGAATAAGCCGGCACTTTTAACAAAAGCTTGCCGACTAAGCCCTTAATCACCCTCTTAACCTCCTTTATATCTAAGGTTTCTATTTCTTGTTCTTTTAATACTTTCCCCTCCAAGTCTCCGGTATCGGTTGAAACTCCCAGAAGGATTTCCGCTTCGTAGGTTTTAGGCAGCTTAATTAAATCGGCCAATTTTTTGGTTCCTTTTCCCACGCCCAAAATTAATAGGCCGGAGGCCAATGGGTCTAAGGTACCGGCATGGCCAATTTTTCTAATCCCCAGCTTTCTTCTTAGGCGGCTTACCATATCAAAAGAGGTCGGTCCCTTGGGCTTATCAATCAAAACTATTTCTTTGTCCTCAACTTTCTTCTTAATTTTCATTTAATCCAAATATCTTATATCATAAAGGATAGACTTATAATTAATACAATAAAACAGTGACTATAGCCGAGAAGATTAGACAATTTCTTAAAGGAGAAGTGGTAGATGACTCAAAATCCCTTGAAGAGTACAGCCGGGATGCGAGTATTTTTCAAATTAAGCCGCAGATAGTGGTCTTTCCTAAGAATGTTGAGGATGTTAAGAATCTGGTAAAGTTTGTTGCCAAAGAAAAGCCCAAAAATAAAACTCTTTCTCTTACTCCCCGATCAGCGGGAACCGATATGTCGGGCGGACCGTTGACCGAATCAATCGTGGTAAGCATGACCAAATATTTTAATAAGGTTTTGGAGGTGGGTAATGGTCACGCCCTAGTCCAACCGGGAACTTATTATCGGGACTTGGACAAAGCAACCCTCGTTAAGGGATATATTCTGCCGAGTTACCCGGCCTCCCGTGAAATCTGCACCGTTGGCGGTATGGTAGCGAATAACTCCGGCGGAGAAAAAAATCTGGCTTACGGGCAAACCGAACGCTATGTGGAAAGCGTAAAGATGGTTCTGGCGGATGGTAACGAATGTGAATTCAAAAAATTAACGCTGAAGGAACTTAAGGTTAAGCAAAAACAGAAGAATCTTGAGGGAGAGGTATATCGCAAGATGTATAAATTGGTGGATAAAAACTATAAAGCACTGAAGGCCGCTAAACCGCATGTCTCCAAAAACTCCTCCGGTTATTTCCTGTGGGATGTAATGGACGACACTAAAGAATCTTTCGACCTAACCAAAGTAATTGTCGGCTCTCA
>MHJB01000021.1:1807-6844 GCA_001817805.1 Candidatus Colwellbacteria bacterium RIFCSPLOWO2_12_FULL_43_11
TAAAATTCAAACTAGTTAAACCAAAAACGCACTCTCAACTTTTGGTAATTTTCTTGAGCGATTTGAAGCCGTTAGCGGAAATCGTGGGCCGTGTGCTGAAATATAAACCGGAAAGTTTTGAATCTTATGACGACAACACTATGAAAATCGGTCTTAAATTTTTCGGCGACATATTAAAGATTATGAAGGGCACCTTTTTCTCTTTAGGTATGGCGTTCTTACCAGAATTTTGGATGGTTTTAACAGGTGGTGTGCCTAAGCTCATCTTACTCGCGGAATTTACGGGAGACACCGATGAGGAAGCAAGCGAGAAAGCCGGAAACGCCCAAAAAGCTATTGCCGACTTAAATGTAAAGAACCGCCTATCCAAAACCGAAAGGGATATGAAAAAGTACTGGACCTTCAGACGTGAGAGTTTCAACCTCTTGCGTCACCATATGAAAGGCCTACGGACCGCTCCATTTATAGATGACGTAATCGTGCCTCCGGAAAAACTACCCGAATTTCTGCCTAAATTAAACGCTCTCTTAGACCAATATGATTTGGTCTATACTGTGGCCGGCCATATCGGCGACGGTAACTTTCATATCATCCCCTTGATGAGGCTCTCCGACCCGAAAGCCAAAGACATCATAGAAAACTTGTCCAAAAAAGTTTATCATCTGACGCTCCAATTCGGTGGCTCCATTACCGCCGAACACAATGACGGCCTAATAAGAAGTCCGTTCTTGAAGGAAGTGTACGGAGAAAAAATTTATAAACTGTTTGAGGAAACTGAGCACGCCTTTGACCCAAATAATATTTTTAATCCTACCAAAAAATCCGGAGCCAGTCTCACTTACGCCATGGAGCATATTGATACGAGAGTTTAAAATACAAAAATGAAGACAATATTACCAAAATTAAAGAAAATTATTAAGAAACCACTATTTATAAGCGCCGCGGTCATTGTTGCTCTCTTGGGTTGGTATTTTTACGCCAATCGCGACCTAGGCCCCACCTATCAAACGGCTTTTGCCCTAAGGGGTGACGTTATGGAAGAAGTGAGTGTTACCGGACGGGTAAAGTCCTCCGATGACATCGCTTTATCTTTTGAAAAAAGCGGAAAAGTCACGAGGGTAAATGTGACGGTTGGGAATAAGGTAGGCTTAGGGCAGCTTTTAGCGAGCCTTGATTCCTCGGAAGCGCAAACTCAACTAACCCAAGCGGAAGCGGATTTAAGAGTGCAGGAGGTAAAAATCGTGAACGCCGAAATAGCTCTCGAGGAATCCAAAAAGGGATTGGTAGATAAAATAGAGGACGCTTACACCAAATCCGACGACGCGTTAAGAACCAAGGCCGATCAAATATTTTCCGAACCGAGTTTTAATCCTCAATTAAGATTTACCCTTGATGATGCTGTTTTAAAAGCGAGTACTGAAAAAGACAGACTGACTATGGAAAGTGAGATGAATGCCTGGAAAAGTTCTTTGGTAAATTTAAGCTCTTCCTCTGACCTCGCGGCCCAAGTAATTCAAACCAAAGAGGGTTTGAATTCCATGAAAAATCTTTTGGATAAGGTGGCTTTAGCGATTAACTCTTATACTTTGACTACCTACCCAACCCAAACCACCATTAACGGCTGGAGGACCGATGTTTCTGCCGCGAGAAGTAATATATCCACCGCCACCACCAGTTTATTGACCGCGGAAGAAAAGTGGAAAACCGCTGACTCTAACCTTGTGCTGCAACGTGCACAAATAGGAAGCAGCCTGGCTAATGTAGCCAATTTCAAAACGCAACTTGGCAAAAACAATATCTACGCTTCTATCTCCGGAATAATAACTAAAGTTGATATTAAGCCCGGAGAAAATGTAACTGTTAGCTCGCCGGTAATAAACTTAATTTCGATAAACGATTTTGAAGTGGAAGCTAATATTCCTGAAGCCGATATCTCTAAAGTCTCTCTGGGCTCTCCCGTTCAAATAACTCTGGATGCTTACGGAGACGAAGTTATCTTTAAAGCGCACGTTGCCTCCATCGAGCCGGCGGAAACAATAGTTGAAGGCGTGACCACCTATAAAGTAAGGGTGGAGTTCTCCGAAAACGACGAAAGAATAAAATCCGGCATGACGGCAAACATGGATATTCAGGGTAAAAGCGAGACGAATGTTATCTCTGTCCCCCAGCAGGCAATCGTAACCAAGAACGGGGAAAAATTTGTTAAAGTTTTGAAAAACGGCACGCCCCTTGAAATTAGAGTGACTGTGGGCTTACGCGGGGCTAACGGCAATACCACTATTCTTAGCGGCTTGAATGAAGGAGACGAAGTGATTCTCTCCGAGAAATAAAATGTCTTTAATTGAAGTAAAGAACCTGGAAAAAACTTTTCACGACGAGAAAGTAGAAACTCCGGCATTGCGAGGAGTTTCTTTTGACGTAGACGAGGGCGAGTTTCTGGCCATCATGGGACCATCGGGCTCGGGCAAGTCCACTCTTCTCCATACTTTAGGCTTCCTGGATAGGCAGACCAAAGGCGAGTATAAATTTGACGGCAAAACTATTGACGAGTACTCCGATGACGAATTGGCCAAAGCCAGAAATGAAAAAATGGGCTTTATATTCCAAACATTTAATCTCTTACGAAGAACCAGTGTTTTAGAGAACGTTAAGCTGCCGCTACTCTATTCCAGTGTACCCGAATCGGCTTGGGAGGAAAAAGCAAGAAAAGCACTGGACTCGGTGGGGCTCTCTCACCGTTTGCATCACGAACCATCACAACTTTCCGGAGGCGAAAGGCAACGGGTGGCTATCGCGAGGGCCCTGGTTAATAACCCAAAAGTAATATTCGCCGATGAGCCTACCGGCAACCTTGATTCCAAGTCGGGTAAAACTGTTATGGAAATAATCCAAAAGCTGAACGAAGAAGAAGGACGAACGGTAATTTTGATTACTCACGAAACTTATACCGCCGAGCACGCTCAAAGAATTATGAAATTATTGGAGGGCGAGATTGAGAGCGATATAAAGGTTGACCACAGGCACAAAGCCGATGATTTCCTGAAATAATGAATATAAGACACCTCTTAAAAACTTCTTCGGGTGGACTCAAAACCAATAAATCGAGATCGGTACTTACCATTTTGGGCATAGTAATCGGCATTGCCGCCATCATTATAGTTATGGCTTTGGGGCAAGGAGCGCAAAACCTTATTTTGGGCCAGCTCCAGGCAATAGGGTCTAAAGTGATAGCCGTGGTTCCGGGACGTCAACCAACCGGACCAGCCGATATTATTGCCACCTTCACCGACTCATTGAAAGAAAAAGATTTGGAATCTCTTGAAAATAAAAGCAATGTACCGCACGCAGTAAATATAATGCCGGTTGTTTTTGGTAGTCAGACGGCGGCCTTTGAGAGTGAAACTTACAGCCCAACCATATTGGGAGTTACCGAAATCTTTGCCAACCTCTACAATATTTACACTGCGGATGGAAGAATCTTTACCGAAGATGAAGTCAAATCCTATGCCGACGTTGTTGTAATCGGCGATGAGATTAAAAAAGAGCTTTTTGGCGCAAGCGACGCAGTCGGAGAGAAAATAAAAATAAAGGGGCGTAACTTCCGCGTCATCGGGGTTCTAAATAAAGCCGGCCAAGTTTCTTTTATCAACTTTGATAAGGTGGCTTTTGTTCCCTATACCACCGCGCAACAATACATCTTCGGCATAAAATATTTCCACCGCTTGGCAATTGAAGCGGATACGGAAGAAAATGTACCAAGCACCGTGGCGGCGATACAAACGACCCTACGCAACAACCATAATATAACCGACCCTAAAAAAGACGACTTCTTTATTGAAACTCAGGCCAGCGCCATGGCCACGGTAAGCACTATAACCGGTGCCTTAACAATGTTTTTGGCAGCGGTCGCCGCCATATCCTTGATAGTTGGAGGTATAGGCATAATGAATATCATGCTTGTTTCCGTTACCGAGCGAACTCATGAAATCGGTTTAAGAAAAGCTCTGGGAGCGACAGAAGCCGATATATTAAAACAGTTTTTATTGGAAGCGGTGCTCTTAACCGCTATTGGTGGCATTGTGGGCATTGTTCTCGGCGGCCTGCTGTCGCTCGGCATATCACTTTTACTAAGTCACATCTTGGGGGTTGATTGGAAATTTACTTTCCCTATAAACGGGGCCTTACTTGGTCTTGGCGTCTCCGCTTTAATCGGCTTAACCTTTGGCCTTTACCCGGCGAAACAAGCCGCCAAGAAGAGCCCCATAGAGGCTCTGCGCTACGAGTAGATTCTCACCTTACTTTTCCGGTACCATTAAAGAAACAACTTACTCCTAAGCTACCGTTCGGTTGCCCAGCGAGCAACCTCACTGTGTTACGTCGCTCACTCTGTCGCCTAAAGGCGACAACCGTGCCCGTTCACTCCTTAGCACGCACTAAGAAGTAAGTTGTTTCTTGATGTATTAACTCGCCAACTACCTGTCGTACGGAACATCCCGCAGGCTGGTTGGGCTTGGTTCCGCTACTGAAGCGGACCAACTAGCCGAGGGGGAAGAAAATCTGACCGCTGGAGTCAGATTATTTTGGTTCTGATAGACAGGTAGGTGGCGAGGTTTTATAATGTCTTAGATGTTGTCGGATAGAGATCTAAAAAAAGCTATTAAAGATAAGAGGCTCTCATTCTCGCCTAAACTTGCCCCCGGACAAATTGGACCGGCATCTATTGATTTGAAGTTATCTCCGCACTTCAAATTTTTTCGTATAGACAAGTTCAGCCTGGTGGATACGAGGCAACCGCTCCCCCAGCACTTTATGGACGCGGTGATACTAAAAAACGATGAACCGTTTATTATTCATCCCGGCAATTTCGTTCTGGCAAGCACCAAGGAATACGTTAAACTTGGAGACGACGTCGCTATGAAAGTAGAAGGCAAAAGCTCTTTGGCCAGAATGGGAATCTTAGTACACACCGCCGGTTTCGTTGACCCGGGGTTTGAGGGCACATTAACTTTAGAAATCAGCAATCAATCCAATGTGGCT
>MHJB01000021.1:6903-8066 GCA_001817805.1 Candidatus Colwellbacteria bacterium RIFCSPLOWO2_12_FULL_43_11
CGCCGAAACGCCCTACAACAAAAGAAAAAAATCTCTCTACTTGAAACAAAAGCAGCCAACCGAAGTTCGCACCAAAAATCTTTTCTAAGACTCAACGAGGAACGGTTGATAACTTTCGTTGAATTTTACTTTGAGTTCTTTAACTGAATATATTTTCTTGTTTTTCAGGACGACTTTCAGCACCGCGCCTTCTTTTGTGTCTTCCGAAAAATTCTGGTCAAAAACGAAATTACCCAAACTGTAAGCAATAAAGCCGTTACCGTATTGCTCCAGCGGCTGAATAACGTGAGGGTGGTGGCCGACAATAATATCGGCTCCGGCATCAATCAAGGCATGGGCGGTACTTTTCTGAAAATCATTTTCTTTGGTCTCATATTCGTCGCCCCAGTGAACGGAAACAATCACTATGTCGGCTTGGGACTTAGCCACCCTGACATCGGAGACAACGATGTCGGGGTCAAGAAAAGCCACGGCCGGAGCGCCGTAACTTAAAGTGACCGGAACAAGATTCGTATAGGCGAGATAGGCTATTTCCGTATTGCCAACTTTTTTTACAACAGGCCCGTAAGCCCGCTCATAGTTGAGCCTGCCCCCAACAGGACTTATATCGGCTCCTTTAAGCAGCTCAATCGTGTCTATAAAAGCCTGGGGACCATAATCCCAAATGTGATTATTGGCCAGAGAAAGCACGTCAAACCCGGCGTATAAGAGCCCCTCTATAGCCCTGGGATCAGCCCTAAACGAATAAACACCGCCCACATCAGCTCCACCGGAAGAAATCGGCCCTTCCAAATTACCCATAGTGAGATCAGCTTCTTTCAGGAAGTCGGCCGTTTCCAGAAAAGGAAATCGCCAATTATTGGTTCTTTCCATAATATTACCGACTCCACGGCTCAACATTATATCCCCTACAAAAAGTAAATTAACATCTTTCCCAAAAACTTCCCCGCCATCCAAATTGGCTTCGAGATTATATTTATAGGAATTGGTAAGAAAATAAGGCAGAGCCAAAAGAACTGCCGCCAGTATCCCCAAAAAGACGACTAGGCTTAGTGAATTTCTTCCTTCTTTTCCCTTAAGAAAATTCGCCATTGTTCAAATAACTCAACGAAAATTTGGAGCGGTGTCTCTATCAGGAAATTAAAAACAAATATAATAGCGTT
>MHJB01000022.1:0-4170 GCA_001817805.1 Candidatus Colwellbacteria bacterium RIFCSPLOWO2_12_FULL_43_11
GTCGTGGCTAAAATGAAAATAGCATGGGCGGGCGGCTCTTCCAGTGTTTTTAAGAGCGCGTTTGAAGCTTCCTTGGTTAACTGATGAGCCTCGTCAATGATAAAGACTTTATATTTATAAGAAGTGGGGGAGAGACGTATACCTTCTTTTAGGTTTCTCATCTCGTCTATTCCTCGGTTAGAGGCCGCGTCAATTTCTACAACATCCAAGGCTCTCCCTTCATCTATTTCTGTGCAAGGCCGGCATTTATTACAGGGTTCGCCCTTAGCTCTGAACTTCGGGTCGGCTGCTCTCGTCTCGCAGTTGGCAATTTTAGCGATAAGCCTCGCCGCCGTAGTTTTACCGGTGCCTCTTGGGCCATAAAAGAGATAGGCATGGCTAAGCTTGTCGTTTTTAGCCGCGTTTTTTAGAACGTCAACCAAGACATCTTGGCCGATTAAGTCTTCCAGTGTTTTAGGTCGGTATTTCCGGTAGATTGCTAAGGCCATTTACCCTTCCATTATAGGTACTAAAAGCTTAAAATGGAAATAATAAATGCGCAGATTCTTACTGATTTCTTTTCTCGTGGCTGCCTCTTTTGGGGTCGCTTTTTTATTGCTTAAAGAAGACAAATTTCCCGTTGTTTCTCCCGATTCTCTTACAATAGCCGGGGCTAATTCTCTTAAATCGGGAGATTTGCCTGTGCTGCCGGAGCCGGATACGGAAGAAGTTAAAGCCGTTACGGTAGAGAAGGCCAAGGACATTGAGAAACAACTGCCATTAGTCAATCCGCCCGCAATTATTAAGGCGGTTTATATGACGAGTTGGGTTGGTGGGACGGCCAGTATTCGCGAAAGACTGGTTAAGTTAATCGATACTACAGAACTGAATGCCGTGGTACTGGATGTTAAAGATTCCACCGGGTACCTTGGCTACATTAGTGAAATACCTGATGTAAT
This sequence comes from Candidatus Colwellbacteria bacterium RIFCSPLOWO2_12_FULL_43_11, assembly GCA_001817805.1. Lineage (GTDB taxonomy): Bacteria > Patescibacteriota > Minisyncoccia > UBA6257 > Colwellbacteraceae > 2-12-FULL-43-11. The sequence continues at coordinate 939 of MHJB01000022.1, forward strand.
AAAATACAAAGCCCAAGAGAATCGTATGCCAAAGATAAACACTCTTGTTAAAGAATTGCACGATAAAAATATTTATGTAATAGCGAGAATTGCCGTTTTCCAGGACCCGGCTTTGGCTAAGGCCAGACCGGATTTAGCCGTGCAGAATTCAAAAACGGGGAAGCCCTGGACCGATAATAAGGGTTTGAAGTGGCTTGACCCCACGAATCAAGAAGTTTGGGATTACAACATCGCCATAGCGAACGATGCGTATGGAAGGGGATTTGACGAAGTTAATTTTGATTATATTAGATTTCCTTCTGACGGAGATTTGCCGGCTATGAAATTTATTGACTACGATGAGGCTGTAGAAACCAAGGCGGAAGCAATTGGAAAGTTCTTCGCTTACTTGAACGAACATTTGAAAGACAAAACAACTTCAGCGGATTTATTCGGACTTTCCACTATAAATATCGATGATTTGGGTATCGGGCAAATTATAGAAGATGCTTATGCCAATTTTGATTATGTTGCTCCTATGGTTTATCCGTCTCATTACGCAACGGGATTCTTGGGATACAAAAATCCGGCAAGCTATCCCTACGAAGTAGTGAAGTACTCAATGGACAACGCGATTAAGAAAATGACTGCCGGGAATTTTACAAACGTTAAATTAAGACCTTGGCTTCAGGATTTTGATTTAGGCGCGATTTACGATTCGGCTATGGTAAGAAAAGAAATTCAAGCAGTTTATGATTCCTTTTGTAGTCCGCCTTCGCCAGACCTGCCTGCCGGCGAGGCAGGGGCTACGGCGGACGCTCAAATTTGTGACCTCTCATCAAATGATTTCGGGGACAAATTTGGCGGTTGGATGCTTTGGGACCCCAAGAATGTTTATACGGAAGGAGGATTATTACCCGAATAACTATGGAAACCGGTTACCAGCTTAAAATAGCGGAGTTCGAAGGGCCATTGGCCAAATTATTGGAGTTAATCGAAAGTAAGAAGCTCCCTATAAATAGACTCAATATGTCTCTCGTTACCGGCGACTTTCTCCAATACCTGCAAACTTTGGAGAAGGCTGACTCCCGCACCATTGCCGATTTTATATCTGTCGCCGCTAAATTGATTTTGATAAAATCTCACGCGCTTTTGCCACAGATGGAACTGGGCGAGGAGGAAGAGAAAGAAATAGTCGATTTAGAAACCCGTCTGAAACTTTATAAAGAGATTAAGACTCTGGAGCCGCATATAAAAACCGTTTGGATGAAACAAGTGAGTTATACCAGAGATTATTTATCTGGCGTGCAACCCGGTTTCTACTTGAGTCAGGAGATTAAGGGCGAGGATTTACTGGAAAGCATAGCTAAACTAGCCCGGGATTTGGCGCTTTTCTTTCCGCAGCAAGAGTCCACTAAAGTGAAACTTGTAAACCTGGAAGAGAAGATTAGAGAGCTTATTTTACGTGTGGACAAAGTTTTTAAAACGAGCTTTAATGAGGTAACGAGAGACAAAAATAGGTCGGAAATAATAGTTTTATTTCTGGCCCTGCTTCACCTTCTTAAAGACAATTTGGTAAATATTAATCAGCAAGATAAATTCTCTGATATAGAGATAGTGAGTAAAAGCGATGGAACAAAATAATTTAGCCTGCAAATTGGAAGCGCTTCTTTTTGTGTATGGCGAGCCGGTGAAGATTAAAACCTTGGGTGAAAAGCTGGGAGTTAATGAAGAGGTTGCTAAAGCGGGTCTGGACGAGCTGAGACTTAGCTTAAACGCCGATAACAGAGGTCTATCTCTCATTATGGTTGAAGATAGGGTGCAACTTACTACCAAGCCATCTCTGGGCGACATGATAGAGAAAATAATTAAAGATGAGTTTGACGCGGACTTGACTCACGCCAGCCTGGAAACTTTGGCCATCATCGCGTACTTGGGTCCATGTAACAGAGCGGAGATTGATTATATCAGGGGAGTGAACTCCAGTTTTATTTTGAGAAACCTGACCATAAGAGGATTGGTAGAAAGAAAAACAGACCCGCACCGGGCCAATGCTTTTATATATAATGTCAGTTTTGATTTCTTGAAACATATGGGTTTGAGTGCCGTGGATAATCTGCCCGATTATGAAAAATATAAAGAATTGGTTAAGTCGTATTTAAAACAGACTAATGAAGTTCCCGCAAAGTCTTAAAAACTTTTCTATATTTATCGGCTTGGTTTTGGTAGTTTTGGTTGTAAGGTATAACTACACTACTCTTCCGGTTAGTTCCGAGGAGATTGCTTTGGTTAATGACACCAACAATTTTGCTAAAGCCGGTTTTGAACTGGGAGAAGAAACCGGAATTACCCCGGAGATAGATATTCTGGCGCAAGCAGCTGGAGCTTTTAGCGAAGGCGGCAAAGAAGTTTTCGGTTGGGAAACGAATAAGCGGTGGCCCATCGCATCTTTAACAAAATTAATGACAGCCGTTATTGCCTTGGAACATATGGATACAAATCAAATTGCGATTATGAGTCCCGAGGCAATGGCCATTGAGAGTCCTTCGGGCGGGTTCTCTCTTGGAGGGAAATATAGGATTAATGATTTAATCAGGGCGATGTTATTGGTTTCTTCCAATGACGCGGCCGAACAAATCGCATTAACTTTTGGCAGGGATGAATTTATTAAAGCTATGAACGGGAAAGCGTTGGAGTTGGGTATGACAGAAACAAATTTTATCGACCCCACAGGACTTTCGGCTAGGAATCAATCAACTATTAATGATTTGGTGAGGCTTACGGAATATATCAGGCTTTTTAGGCCGGAGATGTTAGCCACCACTAAAAAGACAAGCGGCACTATAACAGAGGTGAAAACGGGTAAAAGAAGGACTCTTAATAATATAAATCCTTTGGCTAGTGGCAAGGATTTTATCGGAGGGAAAACCGGCTCCACGCCTGAGGCCGGGGGTAATTTAATATCGGTTTTTAATATCGGCGGCGGACCAAAGATAATCATAATCCTGGGAGCGGACGATAAGTTTGCCGAAACTACAAAGGTTAAAAATTCATTATGGCAGTAGAAGCCACCAGGGTTTTAGTTGTTTCTATGGCGGCATTCTTTACCGCCTTAATTCTTACCGCTCCGGTTTTGAATTTTTTAAGAAGACTGGATTTTAAAAAACAAATCAGAACATCGGAATCGGCGCCGATATTTTCCAAGATGCATAGCGGCAAAGCGGGGACGCCCACGATGGGCGGAGTAATTATT
>MHJB01000022.1:4189-4736 GCA_001817805.1 Candidatus Colwellbacteria bacterium RIFCSPLOWO2_12_FULL_43_11
TCGCCGGAGCTTTCTTTTTATTGGACCTTATTTTTGACGGCAAGCTGGGGCATCTGAATTTTATTAATCGCGCCGAAACTTACTTGCCTTTAGCGGCACTACTGATCGCGGCGTTAATTGGATTAGCGGATGACTTGTTGGGAGTTTTTAAAATAGGTCCGCATGGCGGGGGACTAAGCGTTAAGCGGAAAATAATTCTTTATATATTTCTCTCTATCATAGGCGCTTGGTGGTTTTACTCTCCGAATCATTTGGATTGGCACGTGATCAAAATTCCTTTTCTCGGTATTTACGATATCGGTTTACTCTATATACCTCTATTTATGTTTGTTATCGTGGGCAGCGCTTTTTCGGCTAACGAAACGGATGGTTTGGACGGTCTTCTTGGTGGCGTATCCTTATTTGCTTTCGGAGCCCTGACCACTGTGGCCTTCGCTTTAGGCAGATATGATTTGGCGGTTATGGGCGCGGCGATAGTGGGCGCGCTTCTCGCATTTCTGTGGAATAACATTTACCCGGCAAAGTTCTTTATGGGAGATACGGGTAG
>MHJB01000022.1:4783-7395 GCA_001817805.1 Candidatus Colwellbacteria bacterium RIFCSPLOWO2_12_FULL_43_11
CCGTTTTTCTCTTGCCTTTCTTCGGCATAATACTGGTAATTGAAACTTTATCGGTTATAGCTCAGCTTACCAGCAAAAAACTCTTTAAAAAGAAGATATTTTTGTCTACTCCCATACATCATCACTTTGAGGCTATAGGCTGGCCGGAATCCCAGGTAACAATGCGATTTTGGATAGTATCGGTGGTTTTTGCCGGTTTTGGCCTGGCCTTATTCTTCTTGGATAGAATTTTTTAGAGTGAAAGCAAGATTATCTGCTATAATTAAGCTTAATGAGCCTGCTTATCAGAAATGTTCAGGTAATCGATGGCGAGGGCAATGAGCCTCGCAAAGCAGATGTTTTTGTCCAGCGGAATTTTATATCGGCCATTGGGGATTTAAGAAATAAATCCGCCGACGAAGTTATAGAGGGCTTGGGTAATTATTTGACTCCCGGGTTCATAGATATAGATACCGACTCCGACCATTATTTGCATCTTTTCACCAATCCGGCCCAAGGAGATTTCGTTAGCCAAGGAGTAACAACGATAATCGGCGGCCATTGCGGCTTGTCCTTGGCGCCGCTTTTATACGGCACCTTGGAATCTATCGGTAATTGGGCTGATTTGAATAAAGTTAATGTTAATTGGCAGACAGTGGAGGAGTTGCTCACAAGTTTGAAACGATTACCGCTCGGGGTTAACTTTGGCACTTTGGTGGGGCATAGGACAATAAGAGACGCGATTACGAGGAAGGAACACAGAGAACTGACGGACCAAGAACTGAAAGTATTTGAAGGGGTAATTAAAAGAGCATTACAGGAAGGAGCATTCGGTTTTTCAACCGGTTTGGGGTATATTCACGGCCAATACGCGTCAGAGAAAGAGATAAAAAGTTTAACGAGTCCTTTGAAAGGCTTCAACGGAATTTACGCTACGCATTTGCGAAGTCAGACGAGCGAACTAATGAGGTCGGTTGAAGAAACCGTGAGAGTTGCCAATTATACCGAAGTAAAAAGTTTGATAAGTCATTTCAGGCCGCTTTACGGCGCCGAAGAACAGTTTGAAAAATCTTTGGAATATATTACGGAGAATACGGGAGAAGACAGATTGTACTTTGATATTTATCCGCACGATACGAGTATTTATTCCATATATTCGCTTTTGCCCAAGTGGGCGCAGTTGGACTCGACAGAGGCGATGATGGAAGAATTGGGAAACATGGAAACTGTCGCGAGAATCACAAAAGATTTGGCCGCGAGTGGAGAGAAAATTGCCCAGGTGCAAATCGCGAGCGCCCCAAGAAACGGTTATTTGGTGGGGAGAACCATAGAACAAGCGGCCAAAGATCTGGAGACATCCATATTGGAAGCACTCATAAAAATCATGGTTATGACGAGCCTTAAAGCCACTGTTTTTCTGCAAGATATTAACTTTGCCATGCTGGCTAAAACTTTAAGCCACAAAAGGGCCTTAATAGCTTCAAATGGCAACTCGCCGGCATTGGGAGAATTTCTAAAACACGAACGGTCCACCAATACTTTTCCGAAGTTTCTGGAATTGGTTCTATCAAAGAAACTAATGACTTTGCCGCAAGCTGTAAAAAAAATTACATCACTTCCGGCAAATTATTTGGGTTTGAAAAATAGGGGAACGGTAAAAGAAGGCAAAATTGCCGATTTGGTAATTCTGGGCAAAGACGATTACAAAGTTAAAGAAACAATCTTGGGCGGGAAATATACCAAGGGAGAAGTTCTAAAATTATCTTAAAATGAGGCGTGTAGGGCAAATTGATTATTCCATCCTTATCCCTATTTTTCTTTTGGTAGTTTTCGGGCTTACCGTACTCGCTTCGGCATCATCGGATTTGGGTAAAGTCAGGTTTGACGATTCTTACTATTATTTAAGGCATCAATTAACATATGGGCTTAGCGTTGGCCTCTTGGGATTTTTGGCCGGCTTTCTCGTGCCTTATAAATATTATAAAAAGTTCTCGGTATTCTTCCTTTTTATCACTATAGGAGGCTTGATACTTGTTTTTACCCCTTTGGGCGTTGCTTCGGGCGGCTCGGAAAGATGGCTGGCTTTTGGGCCCTTAACCATACAGCCCTCAGAAGTCCTGAAAATTACTTTTATGGTTTATTTGGCCGCATGGCTCGCGGGGGCTAAAAGCGTGAGAAGCGATAGTTTCGTTGAAGGATTCCTGCCGTTTCTCGCGGTGTCGGGTGTTATTTCACTTTTACTTGTATTGGAGAAATCAACGAGCTCGGTAATCATTATTATGGCTTCGGCTCTGGTTGTTTATTTTATAAGCGGGGCCAGAAAGAGATATATTTTCTACGCGCTTCTTTTGGGGGCACTGGGGGTAGGGCTGCTTACCCTGCTTACGCCATACCGCCTGGAAAGGGTAAAAACATTTCTTAGCCCCAGTAAAGACACCCAAAACGCGGGTTATCAGATAAATAGGTCGCTCATTACTATCGGTTCGGGAGGAATATTCGGAGTGGGTTATGGTCAGTCGGTAGCCAAGAGATATCTGCCCGAAAGAGTCGGGGACTCCATTTTCCCGATTGTTGCCGAAGAATTCGGTTTTGTGGGAAGTGTTACTCTTATTACCCTCTTTTTCTTTTTGGTT
>MHJB01000023.1 GCA_001817805.1 Candidatus Colwellbacteria bacterium RIFCSPLOWO2_12_FULL_43_11
GGGCAGGGGTGATTTTTCGACCAATGTGGCTTTTGCGCTGGCCAGAAAAACCCGTCTCGCCGAGGCTCAACGAGGCGGAAAGGGAATTAGCCCGATGGCTGCGGCCGAGGAATTAAAAAATAAGCTTTCAGGCAGTAAACTTTTTGAAAAAGTAGAAGCAGCGAGCCCGGGATTCGTTAATTTTTATGTTTCCAAAGAAGCGACCGCGAAAGAGTTGCAGGAAATAGTAAAAGCAGGAAATAAGTGGGGTAAGGCTAAGCAGCCTAAAAAGGATACGGTGATAGTAGAATACTCCGCGCCTAATGTGGCCAAGCCAATGCATATAGGTCACCTGCGCTCAACCATCATCGGCGATGCCCTGGCTAATCTATACGAATTTTTGGGTTATAAGGTTGTCCGCTGGAATTATATCGGCGACTGGGGAACGCAGTTCGGGAAACTTACCGCCGCCTACAAACTTTGGGGGAATAAGAAAAAACTGGAAGCGAGTCCGATTGAAACCATGCTTGAGCTCTACGTCCGTTTCCACGAGGAAGCGAAGAAAGACCCGGGTTTGGAGAAAATAGGGCAAGAGGAGTTTAAAAAACTTGAAGAGGGCAATAAAGAAAGCAAGAAACTTTGGGAGTGGTTTAGGCGAGAGTCTCTTAAGGACTTCAGCCGCTTATATAAAGTACTGGATGTTAAGTTTGATATTACGGCCGGAGAGTCTTTTTATGAGAAGGCTTTGAAGCCTCTTATTGAGCGACTTATTGAATCCGGCATAGCCAGAGAAAGTGAAGGGGCCTTAATTATTCCGCTTGATAAAGAAGGTCTGCCGCCGGCCTTAGTCAGAAAATCTGACGGAGCTACCTTATATCTCACGAGGGACATAGCCAATCTGGAATACAGGCTGAGTAAATATAAGCCGTCAAAGATTTTATATGTGGTAGCTAACGAGCAGGCGCTTCACTTCTCACAGCTTTTTGCCGTAGCCCGAATTATGGAATTGACCTCGGCCGAAGTGGAGCATATTAAATTCGGAATGGTTTTGGGCCCGGATGGTAAAAAACTTTCCACTCGGGAAGGTAAAACAGTTATCTTAGACGACTTAATTAATGAAGCCATTAAGCTTGCCAGGAAAACTGTTCAGAATAAAAATCCCAAACTTTCTTCCAGGGAAAAAGATAAAGTAGCATCGGTTGTGGGAGTGGGAGCCATCAAATATAACGACCTTTCCCAAAACAGGATTGGCGACATCACTTTTAACTGGGAGAAGATGCTGAGTATCACCGGGAATTCTGCTCCTTATCTCCAGTATACTTATGTCCGTTTGAAGAGTGTTTTGAGGAAGGGGCGGTTGGGAAAATTTGACGTAAAACATTTGAGCGATGCTGATAGGCGGATAATCGTTAAACTTTCACAATTTCCGGAAGCGATTCGCCGCTCGGCCGAAGAATATTTGCCCAATCATTTAGCCAACTATTTGTACGCCTTGGCTCAGGAAATTAATCACTACTACGAAACTAACCCGATTTTGAAGTCGGAGGCTAAAGTTAAAACGGTAAGATTGAATCTGATAAACGCTGTTGCAGTGACCCTCAAGAACGGGCTAAACTTACTGGGCATAAAAACACTAGAAAGGATGTAAGGATTTAATATAAATTTCAGAGTTGTTCACAGTGAGAGAAATTTATCTATTAAATCCATTACCGAGCACTCAAATAAATGTATTACGTCTATCTGATTCGAAATAAGAAAACTAAAGGGATATACATTGGTTACGCAGAAGATCTAAAAAGAAGATTCAAAGAGCATAAAGACAAAAATCCACAATTGATTTATTATGAAGCTTACAAGCACAGGGAAGATGCTCAGACGAGGGAAGGGCAATTGAAGCAAAGAGGACAGGGTATAAGATGGTTAAAAAGTCGTCTTCAAAAAAGTTTAAGCGAATAATTGAGTGCTCGGTGCTCAATTTTATAATTACTCGCTTTGCTTGCAAATAAAATTGGCATGTTAAAACACGCTGAAGAATTCAATTTAGCCAAAGTAGAAGAAAAAGTTTTACAAAACTGGACCAAGAATCAGGTTTTTAATAAGCTCCAGGCCAGGAAAGCCAAGAAGATATTTAAGTTTTATGAGGGCCCGCCTTACGCGAACGGCCACCCGGGAATACACCACATTTTAAGTAGGGTTTTTAAGGATATCATCCTGCGTTACAAATCTATGTCGGGCTATTCCGTGCCGAGGCGCGCCGGTTGGGATACGCACGGGCTTCCGATAGAAATACAGGTTGAAAAGGAATTGGGCATAAAAAGTAAGAAGGAAATAGAAAAGCTCGGGGTATCATTATTCAATAAAAAGGCCAGAGAAATCATCTGGAAGTATCTGGACGAGTGGGAAAGGTTTACGGACCGTATCGGTTACTGGTTGGATTTAAAAAATGCTTATGTTACTTATACGAATGATTACATTGAAAGCTTGTGGTGGATATTCAAAGAAATTCATAAGCGAGGTTACTTAAAGGAGTCCAGAAAAATCGTCCCTTACTGCCCCCGTTGCGAGACGCCGCTCTCAAGCCATGAAATGGGGCAGCCAGGTGTCTACCAGTTGGCTAAAGATCCTTCGGTTTATATTAAGTTCAAACTTAGAGCCAAAAGTTCCAAGACTAAAAACACTTATTTACTGGTCTGGACGACTACCCCTTGGACCTTGCCTTCTAATTTTGCCGTGGCGGTTGACCCGCAGCTAACTTATACCAAATACGAAATTGGCGATGAATATTTTTGGAGTTACAACCCGCTGCCGCATTCGCATGAGGAAGCGGAGGTAGTAGAAAAAATATCCGGCAAGAAAATGATTGGCTGGGAATACGAGCCGCTCTATAAGACTTTATCCAAGCAAGCTGGTAAAACGACCAAAGATAAAGCTTATAAAGTAGTCGGAGCCGATTTTGTGCAAACCGGAGAAGGCACGGGATTGGTTCATATCTCTCCGGCTTTCGGTGAAGACGACTTTGCTTTGCTGGGGCAAGTTGAATTTCCCGTTACGATTGATAATCACGGCAAGGTTGTCGAGGGCCTGCCCGGGGCCGGCAAGTTTATAAAAGAAGCCGACAAAGACATCTCGGCCGATTTGGTTAAAAGGAAATTGATGTATTTGGAAACCGTAATAGAGCACGAATATCCTTTCTGCTGGAGATGTTCGACGCCTTTAATCTATTTCGCTAAAGTTGGCTGGTTTTTTGAAGTGAGCCGCCTGAGGAAAAAGTTGATGGAAGAGAATAATAAAATAAACTGGACACCCGATTATATAAAGAGCGGGCGCATGGGCGAGTGGCTCAAGGAGGCCAAAGACTGGTCAATATCGCGCGATAGATATTGGGGCACGCCACTGCCAATCTGGAAGTGCGATGACTGCGAGGCGCATAAAGTTATAGGGTCTTTCAAGGAGTTAACCGATGAGGCCTACCACAAGAATAATTTTTACATTATGCGTCACGGACAGGCCGAAAGTAATATGAAAGACGTTATCGCCGCCGGGCCGGAGAAGGGAAGTCATATTTCCAAGCTCACCGAGAAAGGTAAGGCAGAGGCGCTTGCGGCCGCCAAGTTATTAAAGAAAAAGAATATTAATGTTATTTTTTCCTCGCCTTATAAGAGAACGATGGATACGGCGGGTATCGTAGCCAAGGAGATTAAAGGCAGTGTTATAGCGGATAAAAGGTTAAGAGAAGCCGATTCGGGCACTTTTAATTGGGGCAAGGTTAAGGAGCATAAAAAATTCTTTAGAGACCCGATAGAAGAGTTTACCAAGGCTCCTCCGGGCGGAGAGAATTTGATTCAGGTTAAAGAGCGGGTTTTTGATTTCGTGAAAGACGTTAACGCCCGTTACAGGGGCAAGAACATATTAATTGTGGGACACGGTGACCCTTTGTGGATGTTGGAAGCGGCAGTAAATAATTTATCCAATGAAGAAGCGTTGAAGCTTTCTTATATCGGCGTGGGCGAAGCAAGACAAATAAGTTTCAAAAACCTGCCGTATAACGAAGAAGGGGAAGTTGATATTCACAGGCCTTACGTGGACGAAGTCTATTTGAAGTGTGATGAGTGTGGTGGCAGTATGAAAAGAATTTCTGACGTGGCTGATGTTTGGTTTGATTCCGGAGCAATGCCTTTAGCCTCGGTTCATTATCCTTTTGAGAATAGAAAGTTTATTGATTCGGGAGAGGGTTACCCGGCAGATTATATTAGCGAAGGAATAGACCAGACTCGCGGATGGTTTTACACGTTACTAACGGTGGCGGTTCTATTGGGCAAACCCGCGGCTTATAAAAATGTAATCTCTTTGGGGTTAATCAGGGATAAACATGGTCTCAAGATGTCCAAATCCAAGGGCAACGTAGTCAACCCTTGGGAGATGATAGATAAGTATGGGGTTGATGCGGTCCGCTGGTATTTCTACACCGTTAACCCGCCGGCAGAACCCAAAAATTTTGATGAGACGGAACTCACTAAGGTGACGAGACAGTTCTTCTTTACACTCTATAATTCTTACGTTTTCTACGCCTCGGCTGATGCCGGTAAGGCCAAAGCACATATAATGGACAAGTGGATTTTAGCGAGGCTGAACCAAACCATAGAGACGGTTACCAATAACTTGAATAAGTATGAGATTGGAGGGTCAGCGAAAGCCATTGCAGAATTGGTTGAAGATTTGTCCCGTTGGTACATAAGGCGCAGCAGGAAACGAGACGGCGTTAAGCCAGTCTTGGGCCATGTGTTAACGGAGATAAGTAAATTAACAGCCCCATTTACTCCTTTCTTCGGCGATGCTTTATATCAATCTTTGGGTAATAGCTCGTCGGTGCACTTAGCCGCTTGGCCGAAACTCAATAAGAAAGCGATAGATAAGGCCTTAATAGAAACTATGGCCGAGGTAAGAAGACTTTCTACTTTGGCATTGGCCAGAAGGGCGGAGCTTGGTATAAAAGTCCGTCAGCCGCTCCAATCACTTAAAGTTAAAACCGCCAATAAGAAACTTAAAACTTATAAAGATTTATTGGAAGTTCTAAAAGACGAAGTTAATGTTAAGCAAATTATTTTTGACGATAAACTGGAAACGGAAGTTGAATTTGACATCAATATTACACCGGCCCTGAAAGAAGAAGGAACATTAAGGGAATTTACGAGACTGGTACAGGATTTAAGAAAGAAAGGCGGATTAATGCCTAAGGATAAAGTATCTTTATTTGTTGATGCGGAAGGAGCTAACCAATCCATTTTACAAAAGAACAGTAAGAAATTTGCCAAAGAAGTTGGCGCTAAGACAATCGCTTTCAGGCGAAGCGAGAAGTTTAATGCCGAGTGGATAGGCCAAGTGAATAATTCTCCCGTCTGGCTTGCCCTAAAGAAAATTTAGTTATAATGGTAAAATCATACTTATGAAGCCAGTTATTGTCAGTGGCTTAAAGCCATCTGGAGAACTCCATATCGGTAATTACCTGGGCATGTTGAAGCAAGCGGCGGAATTGCAGAATTCCAACAAATACCGCTGCTTTTATTTCATTGCCGATTATCATGCTTTAACGCAGAAATACAACCCTAAAGAAAAAGCCGAAGAGATATATAAGATGGCGGTTGATGCTTTGGCTATGGGACTTGATCCGAAGAAGTCCGTTATTTTCGTTCAATCTCATGTGCCCGAGCACGCAAATCTCACTTGGATTTTTAACACGATTACGCCCGTGGGCAAGCTTCAGGGAATGATTGAGTACAAAGAGAAGCTTAATGAGGGGCAGTCGCCTAATACGGGCTTGTTGGATTACCCCGTGCTTATGGCGGCCGACATCTTGTTGTATAAAGCCGAATTCGTGCCGGTAGGCCAAGACCAGAGGCAGCATATAGAACTGGCCCGCGAGATAGTGAGAACCTTTAATGACAGATTCGGCCAAACGTTCAAGGAACCTAAGGCGGTTTTAACGAAGGCTACAAGAATTATGAGCCTGGATAACCCGGAGAAAAAGATGTCTAAATCAATTCCCG
>MHJB01000024.1 GCA_001817805.1 Candidatus Colwellbacteria bacterium RIFCSPLOWO2_12_FULL_43_11
AACATTCTTCTTTAACGGTCTTCAGGAAACGCCCTTCCCCAACGAATTTAGAGTGCTTATCCCCTCGCGCAGTGTCTCAAGCCACGACCAATTTCCCGAGATGAGGGCTGTAGAGATAACAGAGAGAGCCGTCTCTGCTTTGAACGAGAAGGGCTATAACTTCATCCTGTTGAATTACGCGAATGGCGATATGGTAGCTCATACCGGCAATTTTGATGCTGGCGTAAAGGCCATTAAAACCATTGACGAACAAATCGGCATACTTATGAAGCAAGTTTTGAATATGGATGGTGTCTTGGTCATCACCTCCGACCACGGGAACGTTGAAAAGATGATAGACCCGGGAACCGGACTTCCCGAAACCAAGCACGACCCCAGCCCCGTACCTATATATGTAGTAGCCAAGGAGTTTGAGCGGACTAAAGACGATTTCGATATAAGACAGATAGAGAGAGAAAATCTGGGAGTTCTGGCCGATGTTGCCCCGACAGTCTTAGAGCTTATGGGCATACCCAAAGGCCCGGACATGGTTGGCATAAGCCTCTTGAAATTGATGAAATAGATAAAAGACTTACTATTATATATAGACTATGACTAAATTAATCTTAATTCTTATCGGTAACGGCTTAGGACTCTTCGTAGCCACCAAGTATATTCCGGGCTTTAATGCCCCACTGGACTGGGAAGGATTGATTATTGCCGCAGCAGTACTTAGTGCCATTAACTTATTTATTAGGCCACTCTTAAAGCTAGTGCTTAGCCCGATTATTATAGTAACCTTGGGTTTGGGCATAATTTTCGTTAACCTCGCGACTCTTTATTTACTTGACTACTTCCTCCTCTCTGTTACAATCAGTGGGATTTTGCCTCTGCTCCTAGGCACGTTAGTGATAGGAGCAATTAATTTCGTAATGCATATAGGTTCTAAAATAGTTTAATGGATAAATATATAACTATAGCGCTCGTTGTTGTTTCTCTTGTCCTCACAGGCCTGGTTTTGATACAAGAACGCGACAGCGGAGCCGGTAGTGTTTTCGGCGGAGGCGGTGGAGGCGGCTTTTATCAACGTCGCCGGGGCTTAGAAAAAATAGTTTTTATAAGCACTATAGTTTTCGGTGTAGCTTTTGCCGCACTCTCCATACTAAAGCTTATTTATTAGCCTTGTTAGCTTGTTAGCCAGTTAGAATGAACTTAACAAACTTATACAAATCCTGGTCCAGAAACGAGCGCCTAATCTTCTGGGGGGCGCTTCTTGTTTTTGCCGTCACCCTTATCATTAGAACCTCCTTTTATCTTCAAAGTAACACCCTTTTGGCTCCTAAGCCGGGCGGAGAATTCCGGGAAGGGGTAGTTGGGCAGCCGATATTTATCAACCCCGTAGTTCCTGGAAGTGAAACAGATAGGGATCTGTCCAGACTAATATTTTCGAGCGTCACTGAGGTAGCCGAGAGCATTAAGCTCTTGGAGGATAACCGTACTTACAACGTCAGACTCAAAGAAAACATCCGCTGGCAAGACGAAGAAAAACTTACCTCGGACGATATTATTTTCACTCTTCAGACCATCCAAGACCCGGGCGCCCGTTCACCCCTATTCACGAGCTTTCAAGGAGTTACCGTCGAACGTGTAAGCGAACTTGAAGTTAAATTCACGCTTCAAAACCCCTATGCTTTCTTTGAAACAGACCATCTAAAAAATCTACTGATAATTCCCAAGCATGTTTTTGCCGATACGCCCGTAGAAAACCTGGGCTTCTCTATTTACGGACTGAAGCCGGTTGGCTCGGGGCCGTATAAGGTTGTGGGTTACAAGAGTGATGAAAAAGGAGTCATCAATATAATGAACTTGGCCGAAAATAAAAATTATTTTGGCGATAAGCCGTATTTGGCCGCTATAACCTTTAAATTCTATAAAAATACTTCCGAATTATTACAGGCCTACAACGCCGGACAAGTTGACGGCTTTGGGCTTTCAACCGCGGAATCTTTGGGTGAAGTAAACTTAAGACACAATACTTATTATTTGCCTTCGTCCCGCTACTATGCGGTCTTTATCAATCAAAGCGCTAACGAAAAATTTAAAGACATTAAAATAAGAGAGGCTCTAAACGACGCGGTTGATAGGGACCGGATTACAAAAGACGTTTTTGACTCTCACGCCACGCCTCTTTATGGCCCCACCGCCCTTACTAAAAAACCACAAGCCCAAAGCGACTTGGGCGTTTTAAAAGACTTAGAACTGAATCTTACCGTGCCGGATGAACCGTTCTTGGTTAAGACCGGGAACCTCATTAAAGAAAGTTGGGAATCTCAGGGCGCGAAAGTTAATCTAAAAGTTCTTTCTTTAAAAAATATCCAGGAAGAAACGCTCCGAACCACTGACTATGAACTCCTGTTATTTGGTAATATAGTTAAGGAGGGTCAAGACCTTTTCGCTTTCTGGCATTCCTCCAGACGCTTCTACCCGGACCAAAATCTAGCCCTTTATCAAGATAAGCAGGTGGACACTGCCCTAGAAAGCTACCGCAAAACATTTGATGAAAGAGAAAGAATGGATAGACTGCAAAAAATAAGCGATGCTATAGCCTCGGACGCTCCGGCTGTTTTCCTCTATTCTCCCGACTACCTTTATATAGCGACTCCTAACCTGGGTGGGCTGGACCTGGCCAAGGTGATTAATACCGCTTCCGACCGCTTTGCCGATATAACCAAGTGGTACGTAAAAACCAAAAGAATATTTAAATAAATACAAAAAAATGACCCAACGCCTTTCTGGAATTAAATATTAGAAAGGTGCTGGGTTGACATTTAGCCATGAATATAGGAGAATATAAACAACTTGCAAGCCTTATAAGAGATACCGATGTCTATAAGGTTTATGACTTAACTCAACTAAATCAGCTAAACGTTTCTTTAACCGAACTTCATATTCATAAATCCACAAGCGGACACGCTCACGATGCCGCCGACGAAGTCTATTTCTTTATCGATGGCGTTGGCACAATAGAAATTGATGGCGAGAAATTCAAAGTTAAGCCCGGCGACATGATTACTGTCCCCGGAGGTAAATTTCACAAAGTTTATAACGAAGGCGATAAAGATCTAAATTTTTGGACGGTTTTTGAAAAATACGAAGGCAGAGGTAAATAGATAAGTGCTTGCTCTAATCGGCAAGGTTAGCCCCCGTGGTGGAATTGGCAGACACGCAGGCTTCAGGAGTCTGTGGGAGTAATCTCGTAGAGGTTCAAATCCTCTCGGGGGCACAAATCCTTCGATACGACTCAGGATTACCCTGAGCTTGCCGAATGGGTAAGATAAAAAAACTAAATAAATATAAATGACATCGAAAATTAAACGCGAGTCGGATAGAGAAGATTATTCTCCCCGTAGCAAAGCAGAATCCAAAGATAAGGAGGATATTTTACGTATCGTTCCTTTGGGCGGCTTGGAAGAGGTAGGACGCAATATGGCCTACATTGAGTACAAAGACGAAATCGTAATCATCGATATGGGTTTGCAGTTCCCCGAAGAAGAAACTCCGGGCATAGACTACATTATCCCCAACATCTCATCTTTAGAGCACAAGAAGCAGAATATAAGAGCGGTTATTATTACTCACGGTCACTATGACCACATTGGTGCTATTCCCTACCTTATTGGTAAGCTCGGCAACCCGACTATCTACACCGCCAAGCTCACCAAAGCCATTATAGAAAAGAGACAGGAGGAATTCGTTAACGCTCCCAAACTTAACGTAGTTTCCGTGCAAAATCATCAGACAGCCAAAGTTGGCGAATACTTCGATTTGGAATTCATTGGCGTAGAGCACACCATTCCCGATGCTTGTGGGGTTATTTTAAAAACTCCCGTGGGTAACATAGTTCACTTCGGAGATTTCCGCGTTGATTACCCCGAAGTCGGCGATGCTAACGGTTTGGATGAAATAAAAAGAATCGGCAACATGGGAGTACACACTTTTATGTGCGATTCTACAAACGCCGAAGAACCGGGAAAAACTTTATCCGAGAGAATTGTAGAGAAAAATTTAGAGATGCTCTTCAAAGGCGCTGAGGGCAGAATTATACTCACCACATTTTCGTCCATGCTTACGCGCATCGCGGAAATTATCAGAATTTCCGAAAAGCTGGGCAGAAAAGTAATTTTGAACGGCCGTTCTATGAAAGACAATGTTCAGATATCCGAAACTCTGGGCTATTTCAAAGTTAAGAAGGGCACTATTATCCCGATGGAAGAAATCCACAAACATAAGGATGATAAAATAATGATTATTACTACCGGCGCTCAAGGCGAATCCGGCGCGGGACTTATGAGAATTGTAAGCGGCGAACATAAACATATCCGCGTGAAAGCCGGCGACACAATTATCTTTTCTTCCTCGGTAATTCCGGGAAACGAAAGAAGCGTTCAAACATTAAAGGACAACTTAACCAGGCAAAACGCTATTGTTCATCAATCAACCATTATCGATATCCATGCCTCCGGTCACGCGCCAGCCGGCGATTTAACTATGGTGACCGAGCTCTTAAAACCGAAGTTCTTTATGCCCATCCACGGTTATTACTACATGAGAGCCGCTAACGGCAAAAACGCAGTGGAAGGTGGCGTGGATAAAGAGAACGTTGTGCTTATGGATAACGGCCAGGTAGCGGAGCTCACTAAAGATAGTTTTGTTATAACCAACGAGGAAGTCCCCGCTCACTACATTATGGTAGACGGTCTAGGCGTTGGCGATGTTGGGGAAATTGTTCTAAGAGACAGAAAAGTCCTGGCTCAGGAAGGAATGGTAGTTGTAATAGCCACGATTGACAGAAAAACCGGCCGCATTTTGAAAAATCCCGATATTATCTCGAGAGGTTTTATTTACCTGAAAGACAACCAGCAAATACTTGACGAGATAAGGAATAAAATCAGGCATATCATCAATCGCATCCCCAAAGACCAGGCAATAGACCCAGATTACTTAAAAACCCTCTTTAGAGACCAGATAGGTCAGTTTATCTACAGCAAAAAGAATCGCCGCCCGATGATTTTGCCCGTAGTAATAGAAATCTAACGAGAGTAACTGCCATTTCCTAAGCTACCGCTCGATTACCCAGCGAGTAATCTCACTGTGTTACGTCGCTCGCTCTGCCGCCTTGCGGCAACCGTGCCCGCTCGCTCCTGCCTACCGGCAGGCAGGCCTTAGCACGTGCCACGGAAAAGGCAATTACTCTCTCTCTGTTTAATGCCGCCCCATCTGTCGCCGTGCGGAACATCCCGCAGGCGCGTTGGGCTCGGTTCCGCCGCTTAGGCGGACCAACACGCCGAGGGAGAAGGAAATCCGCCTGCTGGAGGCGGATTATTCTGGTTCCGGTAGGCAATAGATGGGGCGGCTAAATGAGTCCGGCTTTCTTATTCACTTCCGCCATAGTCTTTTTGGCAATAAGTCGCGCTTTTCTGGCGCCGCCCTCCAACGTTTTCATAACAAGCTTTCTGTTTTTTATTAGCTTGCCGCGTCTCTCCTGGAAAGGTTTAAGTTTCTTTATAACAACTTCGGCCAACTCTTCTTTGAATTTGCCATAGCCAAATCCTTTAAACTTATTTACCACGTCGGTTGTGGTGAGTCCCGAAAACTCCGAATAAATTAGAACTAAATTGGATACTGCCGGTCTTTTTTCGGGGTCATAATCAATCGAACTCGAGGAGTCCGTCACGGCTCTTTTTATCTTTTCTCTTATTACGCTCGGTGAGTCCGATAAGTAGAGACATCCGGCGGGAATTGATTTAGACATCTTTTTCTCCGGATTGTCCAAGCTCATAATTCTCGTAGCTTTTGTTAAAACCGCCTTAGGTTCCTTGAACGTTTGGCCGAA
>MHJB01000025.1 GCA_001817805.1 Candidatus Colwellbacteria bacterium RIFCSPLOWO2_12_FULL_43_11
TTATTAAGCGGTCTTTAGCGGGCGTAGGTGGCTCTAATCCCGAAGGTTGGAAAGTTTACTATTATGACGGCAAGGCTTATGTAGTCGCTCGCTATACAGCAGGACCGGAGTTCCATGTTTTTGACGTTTCTACGCCATGGATTCCGGGATCTATTCAAGAAATAGGCAGCGGTACAGAATTGGGTTTTACGGTAGAAGATTTTGTCGTGACGAAGAAAACCATAAGTGGCTCTCCTCACTATATCGCTTATATGGCTAGTGACGGCGATTCCAACGAGTTGTTGGTAGTGGATATTACTAATGTGCCTGGCAGTATTATCTCCACGCCGGCAGGAGATTTACTTGGCATTCAGAACGGAGCCAGTCTCTATTTGTTGAACGACCTGCTTTACTTTGGCAGAGACTCTACTCCTCCAGGATCTGATTTATACGTTTTTAACGTGCAAGACCCTCAAAATATAACTATTAGGGGGCAGCAAGATATTAACACTGGCGTTATTGGTATTGCCGTGACTGGTGACTTCGCCTTTTTGGGTACCCCGAAAGTCAGTAAAGAATTTCAAGCTTGGACTTCTAACCCAGATAGTATAACTCTGATAAGCCCATTCAACTTTCCTAACGTTATCAGCGGACACGGAGTGAGGTATGAAGACAACTGGGTATATTTGGCTAGTTCGAGTAATGACTCATTGAGAATTCTTTACAGTCCCTAAATTATGAAACGCGGCTTCACCTTAATAGAAACCTTAGTTTATTTAGGTCTCTTGGGCATAATGATGGCTGGGCTTTTGGGTTCAACCTTCGCCATTTTACAGAATACCGGCCGTACCCAAACCAAAGCTATGGTCCAGGAGGAGGGCAGTTTTTTACTGGCCAAGTTGAACTGGGTCATGACCGGAGCTGGTAACGTCACTCAACCTGCGTCAGGAAGTTCAGATGATACCCTATCTTTAACCAAGGGCGGCACAGTATATACCGTGTCTTTAAATAGTGGGGATTTAACTCTTCAAGGCTCGGCTTTAAACAATACTAATGTTACCGTTCTCGCTCCTACAACTTCACCAACCTTTGTGTTTACTCATACCGGCAGTGGCAGCGACCCCGAGTTCATTACCACTAGTTTTACTTTAGAAACCAAAACCCCGACAGGACAAATTTACAGTCAGGATTTTACGACTACAAAATATTTGCGCAAATGAAACCCGAAACTTTAAAAAAACAAGAAGGATTTATCGCTTTAATTTCTATTGTTCTCATTTTTTCTGCTCTTATTATTCTGGTTTCCCTTGTGAGCATCTCCGGTTTCTATGCCCGTTTCAATGTTTTAGATTACGAAAATAAAAAAATCAGTATGGGCTTGGCCGAGGCCTGTGGTGAAACTGCCTTAGTGAATTTAGCCAAAGACCCGACTGGTTATGGTTTGACTATTTCGTCTGCGGGCCAACAAATAACCGTTGATACCGGAAAAACTTGCAGAGTTTGTTCAGTGAGTACAACAAGCCCTTATACAATTCTTACCAGGGCATCCTACAAAAATACTTACACTAACTTATCAGTAAACGGAACCTTAGGAGTATCAAATTTTAACGTTACTTTATGGGACGAATTTTCAAACTATACCGGCAGCTGCACCTTACCTTAATAATTGACTTTCCTGGTTCAAGATGTTACAAAACTTTGTGTTAAAACGAATATTTATAAGTAAAGGTCGAGCTTTAGTTTAAAGTTAAAATAATGAACAAATTTAAAAAACAGCAAGGTTTTACCTTAATTGAGCTCTTGGTAGTTATCGGCATCATCGCCGTCTTAGCTGCCATCGTAATTATTGCTATTAACCCTGCCAGACAGTTCGCACAAGCTCGCAATACTCAGCGCACTAACGATGCTTCAGCGATACTCAATGCTATCGGTCAGAACATTGCGGACAACAAAGGCACTATTCCGGCTGTAATTACTACCACTAGCACAGAGATTAAGAAAACCGGAGGTATAGATCTTTGCAGCGCTTTAGTACCTACTTACGTATCATCATTGGCAATGGATCCGAGTTTGCCAAGCTCCGCTGGGATAACGGATTGCTCCCTCGACTATACGACCAATTATTATGTCGCAAAAGATGCAAGTGGTCGGATTACTGTCATTGCAAATGGAACTGAGATTCCACCAGCGTCTGCAGCTATTTCCATCACTCGCTAAAGATATTTCTTAACGTAAATATCTGATTAGAAACCTTCCACTTCGGAGGGTTTTTAGTTTATACAATACATAGGTTGAACTTTTTACTGGGCGGGTTATTATAAAAGCACAGGCGGTTAAGTTCCTTTAAATAGAAGTTCCCGCAAGGAGCCTAATATTATGTCGACGCCCTTAATTATTAATTAATTGAGGGTATCGATTTCGATGCCCTCTTTATTATCCCCATGAACGTACAAGATACCCGTTCTCCTGTAGGTTATATGGACGAAAAATTTTTCGCCCACCCGTTGGAGAAGAGGATGGCAGTCATGTTAGATAGAAAAGGCATCGGGTATAGGTACCGTGTTCCGGTCCATGTGATAAGAGACGGGGAAGAACGTGAAACTGAAATAGATTTCATTCTTTTCTCCCCTATCTATGTCAGGGGCTATGGCTTGGTGAAATACATCGAAATGAAGAATAAGATGAGCAAGTCAGCCAGACAACAGCAAGTCCTCTTGAAAGACAATGGTTACGTGACTTTAATTGTCACAGCAAAACTAATGGAAGTCTTTGAGAAGAATGGATTTCTGGAAAGAAGAAAGGTACCAACTCCGGTTGCGGATTAAATGGATAAGCGGTCTCTTTGGAGACCGCTTTCGGTTTCTTTGCCCCCAAATTTAATATTGACAGACAGACATAAACATTGTATTAATAAATCATTATTAATGTTCCTTTAAAAACGTTGTCCTAATACGGACGACGGAAACGGAACGATTATTATTAGGGTTTCTTAATAACACTTCGTTCTTTTCTGTCTTTTATTTTTAGGGCAGGAAAGCGAAACAAAATATCTATGTCAGAAAAACATGATAGCTGGCTTCGTTGGGGGATTCTATTTCTCATCATAGCTGTCGCGGTACTGGCAATTTATGCCTCATACCGATTGAGCCATGTCGTGAATCCGACTCTTGATAACATTACCTTAGAGGTTAAAGTCCTCTCCGGTGAGAAGAGTATTTTGAGTCAGACTTCCGACAAGCTTGAGCTTGTCTCTCCGGCTGAATATCAAGTCACTTGGTTAGCCCCTAAAGGAGCCAATTGCTGGTATTCCGTGGATGATGAACGCACTGAGTTGTATGGAGGAAATTCCGTGCTTCACATTATTGTGAAAGACGGAGAGTTCGAAGAGAGTTATGGTTTGGTTTGTACTTCTTCAAGTGAAGATGTGATATCTAAGCACATCGACGTAAAAGTCTACGAACCCTATAACCCGGAAACGGACCGCAAAAAAGGATAGCTTTCCCTAGGGGCCTTTGGGCTAAATAAAACAACCCGGTTTACGGACCAGGTTGTTTTTATTTCTACTTGACTTTTGTGAATATTTATTGTATTCTAAAAACATTAATAGTGTTCATTAAAATAAATTAAAGCCAATCTTTTTGGCGGCATCATATAACACCTTAATCAAGGTCGAATTAATTAATCATTAATAACTTTTGCCGTCCCGAAGATTGCTTTTGGGATGGTTAAGCACTTAAACTTATGAGACTTATAAAATTCTTGAGACTTACTTCCGGTAAGAATCACGCGATTTACGAGACGGACAAGGGCACAATAGTCAGAAAGCCTATTGGCCAAATAGTGACACCTTTTTACTGGGACGCAAAGAGCGTAATAGCTTTGATAGCTATGATTATTGTAGCGGCTTTGCTCTGGTCGATTCCGGTCGTAGCTTGGATTAAGTTCTAACGAACTTAACGCACACTCCCAATAGTTTGGCAAAACCGAAACACTCCGTTTTAAACCGGAGTGTTTTCTATTTGATCCCACACTTTTTATATCTATCTATAAAAGGTGCGGGGTTGACACTACTTATCAAATTGTTGTTTATTGTATCTACCGCTTGTTCATTAACATATTAGGAAACAACGCGGCATAAGGTCGATTTACCAGATTTAAATTAACTTACCCGAATCAATAAGGGCGAGTACTCCTATGAAGAACAACACTGTCTTCTGGGCCATAATCTTAATTATGGGTTTGGGTTTCGGGACTCTTATGTATTGGTATGGTGATACTAAGGTTGCTCTAGAACCAAGTAATGGTATTCTCTATCGTCAGATTACGAATGGCAGGGTAGGAGTAAATTGCTACGATGAAACCGGAGCGAAAGTTATTGCTCCTTCAAGAGTTTCACAAATATTGGGTCCAGAATGGACTCCAATAGCAAAGCTCGATGGCACTGGCCATACTTATAGCATAGCCTGCTATCACTACCGGTCGTTAAGTAACGCCCAACCGATTGCTGCGAGTTTCCCTGATCAATGATGATCACAAAACAGGTCTTGGAAAGGTAAACTCCGATCCCAATAGGAGTTAAGGTGCCCCTTTCCAGGCCTGTTTTTTGTTTATAATCTCGTCAGGTGAAATATCAATTATTTTTACTGTTTATGTTATAATTTTGAAAATGAGTAGGAAAATATACTTTGCGTTTCTAACTTTAGTTGTCACCTTACCGGCTGTTTTCTACGGTGCGCAGCTTGTGTCCGCTCATTCCGGCGGTGGCACTTCGGCTCACGGTGAAACGGTAGATATAAAAGTCCAACGTATAGAAGTGACACCCCCCGGTGGAACTATGCAAATTCTTTTATCCAGTCCTTCCGATGGTCCAGTGACCATAAACGTGGGGTTGGATGATTACCTATATATTTCCACGAGAATTACTACCACTACGACAGATTCTTGGACGGATAATATAAATCCCTTTGCCGAAAATTGGCCTGATATAGGCGAGTGTGTTGATTGGGCTGTGAGTACGGCTTTTGACGGTTCGCCCAACGACACCTTCGACCATGCCACAGGCACCAAAGTTAGGAATTTTCTTAGCGCTTGGGACGGCGTAGTGGATACGCAAATAATTGCCAATGTAACTTGCGCCTTCGGCTCATACTCTTTCTCCGACCCTCACAAACTTTATGATGAAGTGACCATAATAGTAAAAGGGAAAGGTTCTCCTCCGCCACCTGGCGCTCCGACCCTAACTCTTACCGCCAACCCCACATCCATTACTTCGGGTCAATCAACAACTGTTTCTTGGAGTTCAACCAATACCACCAGTTGCACCGGTAGCCGTGGAGGCAGCTATCCGACGTCAGGTTCTTTTGTAGATAGTCCATCATCTACTATTACCTATGGCATGACCTGCACCGGTTCGGGCGGAAGTATTACAAAAAGCGTGACAGTTACCGTGGGCAGCGTAGCCAACCGCGCCCCCGTGGGTTATCACGATACTGTTAATAATTCTACTTGTCGCACGACAGGCTGGGCTTACGACCCGGATAGTTCTTCCACGAGCATTGCTGTCCATATTTACAAAGATGGCCCAGCTGGCGGGGGAGGCACTATTTTAGACAGTTTTCCCACCAATGTCTTCCGTTCGGATGTGAATTCCACCTACGGCGTTTCCGGTAATCACGGCTTTGACGCGAATCTCTCCTCTTATATTGCAGACGGTATAAGTCATCCTATATATGTGTATGCCATCGACGCTACCGGAGGCGCGAACCCCTTACTCAACAATTCCCCACGAACAATTCAATGTGCG
>MHJB01000026.1:0-5800 GCA_001817805.1 Candidatus Colwellbacteria bacterium RIFCSPLOWO2_12_FULL_43_11
GACTAAATAACTACCCAGCTCCGATTGATAAATAATCGGGGCTGGATAAAACCAGCATGAGAAAACTAATAATTAGTACAAGTATACTTCTCGCTGTAATCGCAATTGTTGCTGGTGTAACCACCGCTTTCTACAATGATGTGGAAACTTCAAGCGGTAATACCCTAAGCGCGGGGGCAATAGATTTGGGGATTGATAATACGAGCTACTACAATGGAGTCCTTAATCCAGGAACTTCTTGGCAGTTAACCTACGAATTGGATGACCTCTTGGGTCCGGCCATTGATATAGAGGGAGACGAGACTGGCGAATACCTCTTCTTCAATTTCTTTGACCTTAAGCCAGGCGATTGGGGTGAGGATACAATCAGCATTCATGTCAAAGACAATGATGCATGGGCCTGTATGTCCATTGACCTTACCAAGAACGACGATAACGGCTTAACCGAGCCGGAAAGCAAAGTTGACCAAACTATCGGCCTAGGTAACGGCGAATTGCAAAATTACATTCAATTTGTCTGGTGGGCCGATGATGGAGACAATGTTTTGGAAACGGACGAAGCTCCATCTGCCTTCGTTAGCGACCAACCGCTAAGTGAAGCCGACGACCTTGATGTCATTTTAGCTGATTCAACCGGTAACGGTATTTTCCAGCCAGGTTCAAATTCTGACCCATTGGCAGGGAATACACCTTACTACATCGGCAAAGCCTGGTGTTTTGGTGAGTTGACTTTAAACCCAGCTCCGGAAGGAAATGGTGACCCAACAATTAATGACGGAATTGACTGTGACGGCAGCGGTCTTGGAAACAATACCCAGACTGACACGGTGGAAGGAGACATATCCTTTACCGCAGTTCAGGAAAGACACAGCCCGGGGTTTAGGTGCGGAGGAGGCAATATTGGCTGTCTTGATGAAGCTGATAT
The DNA here is from genome assembly GCA_001817805.1 of Candidatus Colwellbacteria bacterium RIFCSPLOWO2_12_FULL_43_11. Classification (GTDB taxonomy): domain Bacteria; phylum Patescibacteriota; class Minisyncoccia; order UBA6257; family Colwellbacteraceae; genus 2-12-FULL-43-11. Next base: position 926 of record MHJB01000026.1, read on the forward strand.
GATGTTAGTAATTGATAGGTCAGGCAGTATAAGCAACACCGAGCTTGATACACTTCAGGCTGCGGCTACGGGCTTCGTTACTGCAGTTGCCCCATCTACCGCTGGCGTACATATGGGCCAATCAAGCTTCTCTACCACCGCTACTCTTGACCAAGTCTTAACGGATAGCGCTGCGGCTATGACTGCCGCTATCGCTAACCTTGATTCATTTACCCGTCTTAGGACGAACTTGAGTCATGGTATTGATTTGGCTAAGGCTGAACTTGAGAGCGTGAGAGATAGAGATGACAACACCGTACCGGACTTTATAGTGGTGTTGACCGATGGAGCGCCTAACGAACCCGGAGGAACCGAAGCGGCCGGAAAAGCAGCTGCTACGGCTTCTGCCAATGCCGCTGATTTGGCAGGGATAAAAATCTTCGTTGTGGGAATTAATGTTGAAGCAACGAATGCTACTTACCTCCAGACGGACATAGCATCAACTCCAGCCGATTACTTTAACGCTACAGACTTCGCTGCCTTATCGGCAATTCTTACCGACATAGCGAGTTGCGATTAAAAGATAGCGATTACCTTAGTTGCCTTTGACCCGGCCCCTCGATTTTTTGGGGGATTGGGGGGAAGGGGCACAACCTAAAGGTCGCTGAATACATAACAGTAATAAAAATGAAAAAAATAATTTATAGTTTAAGCGTAATTGTTGCAGTGGCGGCTTTAGTTGCCGGTGTAACTACCGCTTTCTATAACGATGAAGAAACTTCAAGCGGCAACGTTTTGGCTGCCGGAGCGATTGATTTAGGCGTAGATAATGCCAGCTACTACAACGGACTCCCTAATCCAGGCACTTCTTGGGCTTTGGATTGGGATTTGGATGTGGGTTCTTTAGGAGACAATCCTGCTACAGATCAAGTAGTAGAAACTGATTTTATTCAGCTTCTTCCGCGCCTATTCTTCAACTTTGATGACTTGAAGCCCGGCGATTGGGGCGAAGACACCATCAGCTTACACGTCAAAGACAACGAGTCTTGGGCTTGTATGGATGTTAGCCTTACTTCCAACGACGACAACGGCATTAACGAGCCGGAAGGCGACGATGGTGACGTAACCGACGGTCCCGGCAATGGCGAATTGCAAAACTACATTAAATTTGTCTGGTGGGCCGATGACGGCGACAATGTTTTGGAAGACAACGAAGTTGCGTCGGCTTTTGTGGATGACGAGCCGTTAGCTAACGCCGATGATTTTCAAGTCGTCTTGGCTGATTCAACCGGTAACGGTATTTTCCAGCCAGGTTCAAATTCTGACCCATTGGCAGGGAATACACCTTACTACATCGGCAAAGCCTGGTGTTTTGGTGAGTTGACTCTTACCCCGGTTACGCAGGGGCTAGGCGTTAACCCAACGATTGAAGATGGTATATCTTGCGACGGTAGCGGCCTTAATAACATTACCCAGACTGACAGCGTGACCGGAGATATCTCCTTCAGCGCAGTGCAAGAAAGGCATCAGCCTGACTTCAAATGTGACTGTGACCCGACCGGGAGTTCGGTGGTATCGGATACTTCAAATACGGTTGTAGGAGATGAAGACGGATTCTCCGTTGCTCTTACATTTATCCATTCGGCCTGGACAGCTTCAATTCCGGGAGCGACTTGGATTTGGGAAGAAAATCCCGTCCAGTCACCGACAACGGATGAGACCTATACATTCGTGAAAACATTTAATGTTTCGGGTACCGTGACTTCTGCCGTGATTGATATCGCGACGGACAACTTCTACACGCTTAAAATAAATGGCGTTACGATCGGCTCCGAGCAGGCAAATGAAAATAACTTCCAGCTGGCGACCCAGGACCAATATGTTGTGACCAACTTGGTTACGGGCGCAAACACGATTGAAGTTATTGCAACGAATAAAGGTCTGGCTAACTCCACTCCCGCATCGAACCCAGCCGGAGTTCTCTACAAGCTAACTTATGTTGCAAATAATTGCAGATAACATAACCAGTAGAAAGTAGGTATCCTTGAGGCTTTTTAGTCCTGCTCTGTTCAGCTAATACAGTTGAACGGGCGGGACAATAAAGGTTTCAATGAAAATGAAATCAAAAATTAAGAAAACAGCATACATTACTTTTATAAGCTTCCTAACTTTGGTTGGGCTTTTGGTTGTAGCTTCGGCGTTTCCCATAGCCGGTAATTACCAGATTAAGGTTGTTGAATCCGGTTCAATGGAACCGGCTATAAAAGTAGGCAGTGTGGTGGTGGTTAAGCCTGCCGAGAGTTACGTTGTCGGAGACATAGTTACTTACGAAGGGGGGTTTAAAGATGAGAAGGGGAGGTCAATTCCGGTAACTCACAGGATTGTTGAAGAAAAAACATCCGGAACATTAAAGACATATGTGACTAAGGGGGACGCGAACGACGACCCGGATAATCTGGCAGTGAGAGAAAGACAGGTAATAGGGAAAGTTATCTTCACCATTCCTTATATAGGTTATATTGTTGAATCAGTCCGCCAGCCCTACGGATTCCTGGCTATAATAGTCATTCCGGCGACTTTGATAGTTTACGACCAAGCGGTGATAGTTTGGGCTGAAGTAAAAAAGATAAGAGGCAAAAAAGAAGAATTACCTGCGTGATTATCAAGTTTAGAAAAAATCAAAAAGGACTTAATCTCACGAAGAGCGGACTAATTTTAATGCTTATAATTGGATTAAATCTCTTTGGATTTCTGTCTATTGGCAGCACCACGGCGTTTTATAACGACAGCGAAACTTCTAGCGGAAATTTATTGGGAGCCACTTCTTTGGATTTTTCCGTTGATACTGAAAAACAGGATGACCGTTTCCAAACTTTTACCCAAGGCGGCTGGGGCTCCGGGGCGCATGGCCATAATCCAGGTGTTTATCGCGATGCTAACTTTGAGGGCGCTTTCCCTCTCGGAGCGGTAATCGGATTACCGGACGCCTATTATTCGGCAACTTTTACGGATGCCGAAGCCGTTGAAGATTTTTTGCCGGCAGGTGACGAACCCGCGCCTTTTACACAAGACTATGTTGACCCGGACTCGACGGAAGCAGGGGTTTTGGCTGGGCAAGTTTTAGCTTTAACATTAAATATCGGTTTTGACTTATATGACCCCGACTTCGCGCCGAGCGTAAATAATTTGCAGGATTACGTGATTCACGACGCTCTACTGCCTTGCGATGGGTTAATGGTGCAGCAAGTACTGGACGAAGCGAACTCGATTTTAGGCGGCTTGGGAAGTAGTTTCACGCCATCGGAAATAAACGAATGCGCGACTTGGATAAACGAAAAATTTGATGAGGGCGGTGGGGATGGCGGCTTGGTCCCTGGAGGTTCTATTACTCAATTTGCCACGATATTAAACGGTGGCTTGCTTGGTTTCCAATACACGGTAAGTGTTGAGAAAACTAGCGGGGATGATGCTTTTTGTAGTGCGTTGCATCTTGACGTATATCTAGAAGGCGGGAGTATTTATCACGATGATTTAGTAGCTTTTGTTTCCTCTGCGGTAGTATACTCAGCCTCAACTGACGAATGGGAGTTCGTGATTTCTTTGCCGGCGGACTCCGACGTCGAAGGCAGCTGCGGATTTGATTTCGTTTATTCCGGCTGGCAGACCAATTTGGAAACTTTCGGAGGATTTAATGATATAGAAAGAGTTGATGACCCGGTGCATAGTGCCGCTTCGGTTACGGTTCATAGCGATGATGCGGAAGATACAAATCAGGACGAGGGAAGTGGGAGCCCTAATGTTCAAGAACAGAGTTTGGATAACGAGCCGAAAGTTGAAGAAGCGATTACCGGAGAAGAAACGGATGATGATAGCGGCTCTAGTGACGATGGAGATGAACCGGATGTAGATACAAGTACGGATGAAACGGTTGCAGACGAAGAAGAGGTTACTGAAGAGACTGATGAAGACGCAGAAAACACAGAAGTGAAAGAAGAAGAGACGATAGAAGAGAATGTGAGCGAATCTCAACAAGAAGTTGTTCCGCCGGTTGAGGAAGAAATAGTGACTACAACCGAAGAGGAAATCATCGTACCGGTTGAAGAAGAGATAAAAGTGGAAGAATCGGTAGTTGAACCGATTCCGGAAGTGGAAACTCTTCCAAGCGAACCACCGACAGGTACTGAAGAGGAAACAAACTAAAAACACCCGCCTCACGCGGATGTTTTTATTAATTCCTATTCTACATTCTACTACATCTGACCGTTAGGGATTACACATCCTGCAGTTCTTCTTGTGCCCCGCTATCAGATAGACGGTTGAGAGGCCGACTACAACATAGACTATGGCCTCGAGCTGCATCCATGAGCCGAGAACCATATGGACTACGTTCCAGTCACTTCCCATAAATCCTCCCAGACCGACTAGTCCCCAGTTCAAGCCTCCTACCATAACAAGGGTCCAAGCGACCACATGCGTCATTTTTCCATCCATAATATTGATTTAAATCGATTGTATTTATCGACCTTTCGTTTAAAGTGCTTAACTTTATTATAACATAATGACTATACCAAAAAGCGGCCCTGGGGAAGGCCGTTTTTTGTATAAAACTAGGGATTTACTTACAGAATTCGTTCGCCGGGGTCAATCCATCCCAGTTTACGTTACCAACTGCCGTTACGGTAGTTGTGTAACATCCTGTGGCTGCATTTTTAAGAGAAAAAGTGGCATTGCCATTAGTGTCGGTAGTGGTTGTGCCCGATGCTTGTAAGACACTATTCAGGTAGAGGTTTACGGATACCGATGTACCGGAAACAGCACTTAAAGAATCGTCAACTAAAGAGACTACGGTATTCAAACTCCTGTTACTGACGGAGTAAGTTACAGAGCTAACCGTAA
>MHJB01000026.1:5861-6896 GCA_001817805.1 Candidatus Colwellbacteria bacterium RIFCSPLOWO2_12_FULL_43_11
AGCATCAACCAAACCGTTACCGTATTGGTTGTCCCGGCCGGCTGCTCCCAGATCTCTCGCGGTCGCGTTCATAATCTGTCTTACCTCATCATTTACTCTGCCATTACCGTTGGTGTCGGTGACGCCTTTAGCAAAAAGCAGGGCGGCGACTCCGGCAATGTGCGGAGAGGCCATAGAAGTTCCTGAACCATACTTGTAGTAGCAGACGCCATCGAGACAGAAGGGTTGCGGACCCAGGTAACTTATATCGTCGTTCCAAGTGGAAAGGACAGAAGCGCCTGGAGCCATTATTTCCAAGGTGCTTCCGGTCGAGGAGAAGCCTGCTCTTGCATCGTTTGAATCAGTTGCGCCTACGGCGATAACCGAAGTGTATTTAGCCGGATAAATTATATTGTCGCCTTTACCTGCTTTGGTTCCTGAATTACCGGCAGCAGCAGCGATTATCAGGCCAGCTGCTTCGGCGTTATCAAAAGCGGTATGTACTGCCGTACCGGGGTCTCTCGAAGTTCCCAAGCTTAAATTGACCACTTGTAGGTTATTGGTTACAGCCCAGTCCATAGCGGCAATAACGCGGCTCCAAGAGCTTACGCCATCATCGTTTAAGACTCTTAATATATAAAGACTGCATCCCGGAGCAACGCCAACTACACCAAAACCATTATCTTCGGCGCAAGCGGAACCGGCCACATGAGTGCCGTGTCCATAAACATCCATCGGGTCGTTATCGCTTTGCACAAAGTCATAGCCGCCGGCATAGACTCCATCCAAGTCCGGGTGGTTGTAATTTAATCCCGAATCAATGATGCCGATTTTTACTCCGGTGCCTATATTGCCGCTAGTATGAACAGGCCCGGCATTGATTCTACTAACACTCCAAGTTTGATCCAATTCCGTGTCCATCGCGTAAACCAAACCATCCAATTCAACTGCCGTGACATTCGGATTGTTGGTTAAACCGTTTATGGCAGAGGTAGGGATAGTAAGGGCCATGGCGTTAATGAGGTTGTAGTTATAACTTACCTCTCCGCCCATCCC
>MHJB01000026.1:7539-9096 GCA_001817805.1 Candidatus Colwellbacteria bacterium RIFCSPLOWO2_12_FULL_43_11
TTAGTTGGAGCGATGAAGATAAAGAAAAATGGATTACGAAAGACACGGCCAAAGACGCCGATTATACGGAAGGAGTTTACTTTCCGGATACTTATTTGATTCCTATTAGCGACAGTCCGGAAAAAATTGCCGAAAGGATGATTACGAGGTTTAACGAAAAGTTCGCGCCTTATGCGGAAGGATTTGCCAAGGATAATGTAAGATGGCCAACTGCCTTAAAAATTGCCTCAATAGTTCAGCGGGAAGCGGGTGGCCCAGAGGATATGCCTATAATCGCAGGAGTTCTGTGGAATAGGCTTCTGGACGGCATGAAACTTGATATAGATGCCACCCTTCAATACGCGAGGGGGGACGAAGGGAAGGGCTGGTGGGCTCCGATAACTAAAGATGATAAAAAGACCGATTCGCCTTATAACACTTATTTATATGCCGGTTTGCCGCCTACCCCAATTTCCAACCCCGGGATAAAAGCAATTGAAGCGGTACTCCATCCCGCCAAAACCAAATGTCTTTTTTACCTGCACGATAACGACAGGCAGATTCACTGCGCCGCAACTTACGACGAACACTTGGATAACATAGAGAAGTATTTAAAATAAGCTTATTTGATTAAGTCTTGATTAATCAAAGATTGAGATAAGATATTGGTCAATCTCGCGCTGGTCCAGGTCGTAAAAATATTGGCCCCCGTCGTGTAGTCTTGTGGCTAAAGATCTGCCTACAAATCTCCAGTGCCAAGGTTCAAACTGGTAGTAAGAGTTATTTTTGGGGTAGGAAAGCGCGAAGCCGTATTTATAAGCGTTATCCGTAAGCCACTTATAGCCGGCTGAATTCTGAAAATCCAAAGATAAGCCCTTAAGTTCGGGAGTAGTGAAATCAACAGTTGTTCCCAGCTGGTGCTCCGAGTAGCCCTGGTCGGCAGAGAATTGATTGGCGCCGGAGCCGTAGAAAAATTTATAGCTGCTTTTTAACGATGTTTGCTCTCCGAATGACCTATAAGCGGAAACTATTTTCATGTCGGCTCCTTCATTGGCGGCTACGGTGAGCATAACCTGTAAGAATGGGGTGACATTTGCGTATATCAGAAATTCCTTACTTTTATCAGTGGTGTATTGTTCTTGTATCTTCACTAAAAGACTTGGGATGTAATTCTCGCTTAAGAAAAAGACTTTGGAGTATTTTTCCAAGAGTTCAGCGTCAAGTTGGCTTAACTTCTGGAAAGTATCTACCGTTCCCGAAAGCTCGGCTACCCGTGCTTCGGCGATTTTATTTTTTTCCTGTTCTATTTGTAGAGTTTGCGTCAGCTCGCTATTTGTATTTTTCTCTTCCTCAAGACCGGCATTAACGGAAACGAGGTTGCTTTGCAGTCCGGAGACTTGTTGGTTCAAACCGATGTTCTCTTGATTCAACCGCCAATAAGCATAAATACCAAGACCCGTAGTTATGGTTGAAAATACCCCGCTAATAAGTAGAAATATTTTTAGGCGTGTTGGAATCATTTCAGGCTCAGATGTTTAGAAGCTATGTTAATCCGTATGATAAAGCGTAAGCTACTTT
>MHJB01000027.1:0-1170 GCA_001817805.1 Candidatus Colwellbacteria bacterium RIFCSPLOWO2_12_FULL_43_11
GTATAAACGCTTCCTCCAACAACTTTCTTGCCCCTTTTTCTCAATTTATCGGCTTGTGGCCCAAACTCTATATCATCAAAGATAATAACATCGGCCCAATCTATATAAGATTCCCAAGCCGGCACTTTTTCTATAAAACCCGTGTAAACATCTGCATCGCTTTTGGCTTTTATGTAAGCCTTGACCTCGTGCCCTTCTTTGACTAAAGACCAGGCCAGATCTCCGCTTAAAGATTCCAAGGATACAAATAAAAATTTCAATCGTGTAAAACCCTGCCTACTCGCCTCGTTAGAGCTTTGGCCAGCCTCGCCGAGTCTAGGCGGGCGGAGCGGGTCGGCAGGCAGGCTTTCTATTTTATCCATAGAAACATAAAAGCTTTGACCCCTATTTCACCCCACATTTTTATATACATGAGTACTCCTTTGGTAAATCCGTGTTTCTTAGTCTTGGTAACCTGTTTCAGATTATGAAGCACTACATTTTTTATGCTTTTATCGGCACGCTTAGCCGTGATGTGCAATCCGCTATCGACCAAATAACCATCCTTGAATTCCTTGGGGGTCCTATCCCATATATCTCTTTTTAAGGCCCTGATACCCGCAAAGGGGTCATCTACCGATTCCATAATTTTATTTATCCCCTCGCCTCTATCCACTACTCCCGTAACCATATCGTATTCACCACGTAAAATAGGCGTGAGGACGGATTCAATATGTTCGGGAGTTAAATTGATAAAATCCGCGTCTACAAAAAATAGAACTTCGGCATCGGTTAAAGAAACCCCCAAGGCCATTGCCCCTCCCTTACCCTGATTTGGTTCTACTTTTATGACCTTAGCGTGAGCCGCTTCAGCCACGGCATAAGTGTTATCCTCTGAGCCATCATCCACAACAATAACTTCTCTTATATCGGGTGACTGTTGCAAAACTCGTACCACAAGTCCTACAGTACGCCCCTCATTATAAGCCGGCACTATGGCCGCTACCCCCTTCACTTGCTTCATATCTTTAGATACCTGCGGATGGCAATCAAGCTGGATATTATGCCAATACCGATGCCAAAAAGCAGTTGATACGAGAATAGGCCCAAGGCATGAGTTATAAAGTAATTAAACAAATCCATGCTTGGTATAAATACTTTGAGATATGGCGAAGCAAAATAAACTATGGG
>MHJB01000027.1:1214-5315 GCA_001817805.1 Candidatus Colwellbacteria bacterium RIFCSPLOWO2_12_FULL_43_11
TAATACCTTCTACCAAATAAGGCCCCCGAATGAACCAGTTAGAAGCGCCCACCAGCCTCATTATTTCTATGCCCTCTCTATTGGAATAAATCGCGAGAAGTATCGTGTTAAAAACAACCAATATTGCCACTATCGCCAATATAAAAGTAAGTATTATTCCGGTCTGGCGACTCACGGTTATAATAGAAGCCAGCCTATCTATCACTACCTGATTCTGGGCATAACTTACTTTTTCCACGAAATCGCCTAAGGAACTGCCATCCAGGTAGGAAGCTATAAGAGAGTACTGGTTTGGTTCTTTGGCCTTTATATTCAAGGATGCCGACAGTGGATTGTCGCTTAATTCATCAATCGCCTGGTTAATGGCGGCATCATCCGAATGCTTCTCTTTAAATATCTCAAGTGCCCTGTCTCTTGAGATATATTCAACACTTTTCACTTCATTAAGCTCATCGAGTGATTGTTTGATTCTCAAAATCTCATCTTCAGGGGCACTGGTTTTAAAGTAAACACTTATATCTATTTTATCTTGGATAGAGTTGAGAGCGGACGTCGCTAAAACATTGAATATTAAAACACTTGTAAAAACCAAAAGCGCCAAAAGCATCACGGTCAAGGTTGCCACCGAAATCAGCCTCTGTCGCCAAAAGCTTTGAAAGCCGTTCCTAATTATTCTGTATAAAGTTGTGACCATTAATTGTATGTACCTATTTATGCGGTGTATCTGCCTTTCTCTTCATCGGTGGCAACCTTACCACCTTCCAATAGGATTACTCTCCTACCTAGCCTATCCACAATGTCCTTATTGTGTGTTGCCAATATTAGGGTAGTACCCAACTCATTAATCTTAGTAAGTATATTAATAATAGACGAGGTATTAAAGGGGTCTAAGTTGCCGGTAGGCTCGTCGGCCACAATAACATCGGGACGGTTAACCATCGCTCTCGCAATTGCCACTCTTTGTTTTTCTCCGCCGGAAAGTTCATTGATAAAGTTCTTGGATTTAGTTCCTAAATCAACCAAATCCAAAACCTCTCTTACCAAATCATCTATCTCCTTTTCCGGCTTGCCGGCCACTTCCAGCGCAAAAGCAATGTTTTCGTAAACATTCTTAGTGGGCAAAAGTTTGAAATCCTGGAAAACCGTTCCGATATGACGCCTTAGCTGTGGCAATTGTCCCGATTTTAATTTACTTACATCGTAGTGCCCAAAGGTTACCCGGCCACTCGTGGGTTTTTCTTCACCAATCAAAAGTTTTACGACAGTCGACTTGCCTGCCCCGGAGCGGCCGACGATAGAGACGAACTCTTGCGGAACTATCTTAAAAGTTACATCTATAAGTGCCTCATAACCATTGTATCTCTTGGAGACGTTCTGAAAATTTATCATTGTCCAGTTATAATTTTAGTTCAGTCTGAGTGGTATGACAACCCTGCCTACCGGTAGGCAGGCCTATTTCAACTTTTCCACCTCGCTTTCTATAAATAAATCCAAATCACCTGCCAAAACGGCATCTGCCTTAGAAGTTTCCGTTTCCGTTCTATGGTCTTTAACCAGCTTATATGGATGCAGGACATAACTTCTTATCTGATTACCCCACTCCGGCTTAACCTTGGTTCTCAAGTCCTTAATTTCTTTGGCTTGTTTCTCTTCCATCAGCTTGAATATTTTTGCAGCTAGTAAGGCCATAGCCTTTTCTCTGTTCTGCGACTGAGACCTTTCGCTTGATGAAGCAGCCGATAGATTTGTCGGTAAGTGCACCACACGCACCGCCGTCTCAACTTTGTTTACATTTTGTCCTCCCGGTCCGCCGGAACGGGAAAACTCAATCTTTATATCTTCCGGAGGAATTTTAATTTTAGAAAGCTCAACCGACGGTAAATCGGGCAGAACCTCTACTAACGCAAAAGAAGTGTGCCTAAGTTTCTTTGAATCAAATGGAGAAATACGCACCAATCTATGCACACCGGTTTCTTTTCTTAAAAATCCATAAGCATATTCGCCTTTTATCTCTATAGTGTTGGCATCAATCGACTTAACTTTCCAACCTCGGCCCAAAGCATATAATTCATACATCTCAAGAAGCATCCTGCTCCAATCTTCCGCATCTTCTCCACCAACGCCCGGATAAAGAGAAATCACCGCCGACAAATGGTCGTACGCTCCCGACATAAGAGTTTTAATCTCCAGTTTTCTGAGTTTCTCCAGAGTATCGGCCGCATCAAACTCAGCCAAGAGGTTTTTAATAAGTCCGGCCTCTTTGTTTTTCTCTTCGGCCAAAGATTTATTCTCTTTCCAAAGGTCGAAGTCTGAAATTTCAAACTCCAAGTCTCTTAACTTTTCTCTCTTTGTCTTAAGGTCAAAGCCGCTCGCCTAAGCGGCGAGCAAACTCTTCCAAATTATCTTCATTCTTAACCATGGAGCCACCTCCCGGGATCGAACCGGGGACCTTCACTTTACGAAAGTGCTGCTCTACCGACTGAGCTAAGGTGGCGCTATAACTTCAACGGGTGACTTTGCCGACTGACCTGCCTGCCGGCAGGCAGGGCTACGCTGGCACTAATCTTATTCTACAACCTCTTTAAGATATTTTTTAAATTCCTTCTTAAAAGAGTTGTGTTTTAAGGCGAAGTCAACCGTGGCTTTTAAGAAACCCAATTTACTGCCACAATCATATCTCTTGCCTTCAAACTTTAAGCCATATATGGGTTTATCCTTAACCAAGCTTTTTAAGGCGTCAGCCAACCTAACTTCCCCTCCCTTAGATTCCTTTTTTAGTTTTCTTAACTCGGCAAAAACCCTAGGAGTAATAATATATTTACCGACAATAATCAAATTGGATGGGGCGTCTTTAGGGTCGGGCTTTTCAACTATATCCTTAATTTCATAAACGTTTTTAGAGATTTTGACCGCTTTGACTACCCCATAATGCTTTACTTCCGATTTTGGTACGGTGTCCAGTGCTAAAACCACATCCCCATATTTATCAAACACATCTTCCATCTGCAGTAAGCAAGGAACTCCACTATCAACGATATCATCCCCAAAAAGCACGCCGACCGGTTCATCGGGAGAAACAAGATGAGAAGCGCAGAGTATGGCGTCCCCGTCTCCCTGTGGCAGGTTCTGTCTTACATAGGAAAACCTGGCAAGTTTTGATATGGAACGGACTTCCTTAAAATCATCTCTTTTATTTTTTAAAAGCAGGGCCGACTCCAATTCGGGAGAAAAATCAAAATGGTCTTCAATCGCGCGCTTTCCCCTACCGGTTACAAAAATAACATCCGTTATCCCGGAGTTAACCGCCTCTTCAACCAAGTACTGAATAATCGGCTTATCAATAATCGGCAGCATTTCTTTAGGCTGCGCTTTAGTTGCCGGTAAAAACCTTGTGCCTAGACCGGCGACCGGAATTATAACTTTAGTAATCATGTTTGAATATTTTACTTCTGGAGCGGGCGAGCAGAATCGAACTGCCGTTGCTTGCTTGGGAAGCAAGCGTATTACCACTATACTACGCCCGCCTTAGAACAGAATTCTAACCCAAAAGACAGGATTTGAGAATTTCTAGACTATCTAATTAGTAAGTTCCTGAGAAACAGTATTAGTTATTAACCAATTAGTGTCCAGAGTGACAGTAACTTGCACTTTCCTAATATTATTGTTCATTCTGCCCTGTGAAATAATGGTTTTAGGGCTAGTGACGGAAGCCACCGTAACCGTGGCGCAACCACTATTAGTATTACATCCGTTCTCGACAAAATCTATATTATATCCGGTAGAGGTGTAATCACCGTTTCTGGCAATTTTAATTAAAGCGTCTTGGGCGCCGGCTTTGGCATAAGTTAAAGCTTGAGATGAACTATAGAAATCCTGGGAAATATTATTCTCATTGAAAGCTGTTATTGAAATAATCGCCCCCACGGCAATGATAAAGATAGTAAGAGCGAGAACTAAGGGTATGGTTGCTACTCCTTTTTCTTTAAATAACTGCTTCATAGTGGTGATTGGATTGTCACTTGGTTAGCGGAATAATTCAAATCCGGATTGGTACTGGCGTAAGCTATATTTATCGAAGTTTGTACGGTTACCACCGTCTTA
>MHJB01000028.1 GCA_001817805.1 Candidatus Colwellbacteria bacterium RIFCSPLOWO2_12_FULL_43_11
CTTTCTATGAAGTGCCGTCGGGTAGCTAATTTCTGCTTTCGCACCTGCTTGACTTGTGGGTCTTGCAGTTAAGCCAGCTTGTGCATTTACACGTCCAGCGCGATTTCCATCCGCGCTAAGCTGACCTTAATAAACTCCTCCGTTACTCTTTAGGAGGATAACGCCCCATTAAAACTGCCCACCAGGCACTGTCCCCAAAGGTTTTTGCCCTTCAGGTTAGATTCTAAAACTTAAAAAATGGCTGTTTCATTGTCGCCTCCACTCCAACCGAAATTGAAGCTTCAAAGGCTCACCACTACACTACGTATTTAAGACTTAGAGCCAATACCAAGCTACAGTAAAGCTCCCGGGGTCTTTTCGTCCCGCTACAGGTATCCCGCGTCTTCACGGGAATCGCATTTTCGCCGAGCTTATCTTTGAGACAGTTCTCCGATCGTTACACCATTCGTGCGCTTCGGAACTTACCCGAAAAGGAATTGCGCTACCTTAGAACGGTTATAGTTACCGCTGACATTGACGAGGGCTTAACTCAGTAAGCAGTACAACTTGCGTCATACCACCTCCAAGCTTGACCTTCTCGCATCGGTCAGGTGTCACCCCATATACATCCTCTTACGAGTTCGCATGGAGCTGTGTTTTTGTTAAACAGTCGCCAGAGAGACTTTCACTGCGTCCCGCATTGCTGCGGGAAGGCCTTATACCAAAGGTACGGCCGCTTTTTTGCCGAGTTCCTTAAAGATAAATCACTCGTACCCCTTGGGCTTCTCGCCCTATCCACCAGTGTCGGATTACGGTACGGATGCCGTTTTTCTAAGTTTAGAAGGTTTTCTAGGAAGGCTCTTCTGTCTAGTCGACCTGGTAAAAACCAGATCTTCAATCTGCTATGAGGTCGTCATTAAAGACACTCTAACGGATTTGCCGGTCAGAGAACTCTGAAGCTAATAACGCCAAACCATTAAGGCGCTAGACTATATTTCCTTCGTCACTCCATCACAAAAAACGGCAGAGCAGGAATATTAACCTGCTGTCCATCAGCTGCGGCTTTCGCCATTGCCTTAGGGCCGCCTAACCCGTGACTGATTGCCATTGTCACGGAAACCTTGGATTTTCGGGGAATCGGTTTCTCACCAATTTAGTGGGCTACTCATACCAACATTCTCTCTTCCCAGCGCTCCAGTCGCCCTCACGGGTCGACCTTCACCGCCCTGGAAATGCTCTCCTACCACGAGTACATAACGAATTACGTACTCATTCGTGTCTTCGGTATCATGCTTAGCCCCGGTACATTTTCGGCGCCGCCGGCCATTGAATAGTGAGTTGTTACACACTCTTTAAAGGATGGCTACCTCTAAGCCAACCTCCTATCTGTCGAAGGCAAACGACTACCTTTTACACTCAGCATGAATTTAGGGACCTTAGACGACGATCTGGGCTTTTTCCCTCGCGACCACGGAGCTTAGCCCCCGCAGTCTAACTACTTAACTTTAGCTTACTGGTATTCGGAGTTTGATTGGGCTTGCGGCCTTGCGACCTGTCAAGCCCATCCAGTGCTCTACCCCCAATAAGGAACATTAAGCGCCAGTCCTAAAACTGTTTCGGAGAGAACCAGCTATTACCAAGCTCGATTAGCTTTTCACTTCTTACCTCAAGTCATCCGAGGGTTTTGCACCACCCACCGGTTCGGACCTCCCTCTGGATTTCTCCAGAGTTCATCCTGCCCAAGGCAAGCTCGCTTGGCTTCGGGTCTTACGCATGCTGCTAGACGCGCTGTTAACACTCGCTTTCGCTTTGCCTCCATTCCAATAAGGAACTTAGACTCGCAACATACATAAACTCGTTGGTTCATTCTTCAATAGGCACCTCGTCACCCTTGCGGGCCTCGAGTCCTTGTAGGCATAGGGTTTCAGGTCTATTTCACTGTCCTCGCCGGACTACTTTTCACCTTTCCCTCACGGTACTTGTTCACTATCGATCACAAAGTATATTTAGCCTTTCCCGATAGTCCGGGATGATTCCTCCGATGCTTTCGTTCATCGAAGTACTCAAGATTAAAAACGAAGAGTTCATTTATTTTCGCCTACAGGATTATCACCTTCTACGATTGGGCTTTCCAGCCCATTCGGCTAACAAATGAATTTGTAACTCCTCTCTTCTGTCCAAAGCTTTTCGAACAGAAAAATGTTTTTATCTTACTACCCTCCTTAAGTAATAGAAACTACTATTTAAGAAGTTTGGGCTGATCCCTTTTCGCTCGCCGCTACTAAGGGAATAACGTTCGTTCTACTCTCCTCCGCTTACTGAAATGTTTTACTTCAGCGGGTGTGCTTCACCACATCTTATGTATGGTGAAATTAAGGTTTTACCTTAATAGGTTTCCCCATTCGGAAATCCCCGGATCACAGGTTGCTACGCACCTACCCGAGGCATATCGCTGCTACGCGGCGTCCTTCATCGCTACTTTGTGTCAAGGCATCCTCCCTACGCCCTTAATCGACACCCTCTGTTTAAATACACCGATATATTGGAAGCTCAAAGTTAAGATGAGCTCGCGGCGCGACGACGAAGGCGTAGCCTTGCGTTACGCCGAGGAGGAGCAACAAAGAGATCGCTTAATTTTGAGCTTCTCTAAAATGAGCCAGGATATTTTCCCTTTTGGCTTCGTTCTTCGTCGCTCACGTGTCTAAAGACACACATCGCTTCTCATGCCTTGCCAAAGAGTGAAAATCTCTTTGGCCAATAATCGTTGGATTTAAACAGAGGGTGTCTAACTTTTAATTTCGAGAAACCGATCATTTAAATGCTTATTACCTAATTCTTTCAAAAAATTTTGAAAGATTGCTTAATTAATTTAATGATTAATTATATTCAGTTTTTAAAATACAGGAGGGACAGAAAAGGCCGCTTTCTATAGCGGCCAAGAACGCACTAAAATGCTTCTGGTTTCAGCCGCTTAATAGTTTGCTCGTTCGTATCATTCCGTGGCTAATTATATTGGTAAGAGCCTGATAGTGTCAACCCTGCCTACCGCCTGCCTGCCGGTAGGCAGGGCAGGGCAGGCCCGTTAGAGGTTTGTCCCTAAAACGGTCAATACCGATAGAGCCCGACTAAAAAGCCCCCATTTAAGGTGGGGGCTTTTTATCGAACATGACTAAGCTTGAGCTTATCTGTGCTCGACGTTATCTCTGAATTTCTGAATCAAGTTAGAAGCATAATCCTTCCCACCCAATCCGAAAGCGATGCCGCCAGCAATGGCAAACATGGCAATGATACCGGTAATCACGGTTTGTATGATGATAGTGTTCACGCCTATTTGATCTAAGGCGATGACAAGACCGAAAACAATTACGGACCACCAGGCAAGCGTGCTAAGAAAACCGGCAGCGTGAAGTTTTGCACTCATTACTGAAGCTTTTACAACTCTTCTTAAGAAGTTAGCTAAAATAACGGTAGCAAGCATGATAGCAACTCCAACAATTACATGGCCGACATAGCTCAGCGCGTTAAAGAGGAAGAATGATAAATCATTCAAACCTAAAAAGTTAGAGATCGTCATAATGACGATTATAACCACGAGCCAATAAAGCACTTGACCCAAGAACTTTCCGGTATTCAAGTCTAAGCCAGCTCTTTCAACGTATTCTCCGATACCAGCTCTCGATAAAGCTTTGTCAACTTTAAGAGTACCAACAACCTTTTCGAGCAACGATGCTAGAACGGAGGCAAAAATGAGACCAACTATTAAGACTATTAAAGCTCCCACGAGTGACGGAACAAATCCGATGAATTGTCCCCATACCTGTTGGAAGGAGAAATATAATAGGTCAGCCCAGTTTTGAATTATCATTAGTTTATATTTTCTGTTTTCTGACTAAATTCGACCTTTTTATATGAACTTATAATAGCAATTATAGCAGAAAAGACAAGTAATTACTATATATCTGTGGAAGAAGGTGTTCTTTTCTCAAGCAAGTAAGTAATGCGTCTATGGTGGTGAGCCACCACCACCATCACCACCAGAAGTGCCAGTGCTGGAAGGTTGTGGCGGCGTCTCAACGTTAGGAATATCTATCTCGGCCGCATTGTAAGGAGAGCTGCCGTAAATTGCCACGTAATAATAGAGACCGGCAACAACCAGTAGTGTTGCTACTATTATTCCTATTATTAATTTTAAGTTGTTTCCATTCATAATTTTTATTGCGGAATTATTTCTTTAAGGTATAAGTTGAAGAACTTTACTATTACCGAGACATCTGGCGCGGTTGGGCACTGTAGGGTGAAAGTGGTGGTTGCATCAATTGCCGGCGTATTACCGCTGCCGCTTGAAGCTACCGCTCCTATATCCGTCGTACTGGCATTGTTATCGCTTATAGTGCAACCGCTTACAACCCTATCACACGACCAAGTTAGCGTAGAGGTGTTTTGAGGCATGACAAGTAATTTGGGGCTTGCGTCTATGGTACACGCCGGCGGCGATAGTGGAGCGTTTACCATGACGGTTACCGAATCGGTTTTAGTTTCTCCGTTGGGCCCGAGACCGTTAATCGTATAAACATAAGTCCCGGGGGTGGGTTGCGATAAAGTTGATGATCCGTATATAGGCGAAGCGCCGGCTAAGACATCTCTGCTTGGAAGGCCCGGGCCGCTCACGGTACCGCTTACAACATTTGCCGTACCCCAATAAATAGTAAACATTTCGTTGACAGTTTTAATTATCGTCCCCCTCCTGCCAGAAACGCTGAGTGGTACCGCCGGCGGCGCGGTAACAGTCACGGTCGTGCTTTTGGATGCGCTCCGACAATAATTAGAGCAACTCAAGCTGTAAGTGGAAGTTGAAATCGGGGAAACGGTTTGGGAACCGGATATTGATTTGTTGCCACTCCAGGCTCCGGAAGCGCTACAGGTGTAGACGGGGTCCCCTGACCAGGACGACCAGGACGACCAGGAAAGGCTTGAGGATTGAGTTCTTGCGATTGAACTGGGGTTGGCAGAAAAATTAATGTTGACCGTCGCGCTAAACTCCGGTATTACACTTTGTAATTGGCTAATCATCAAATCGAGCGGCCCAGTCCATCCCATCGCTTTTAGTTGTTGAAGTTGGTTGATGTATGGCTGTGGAGTGGAATAAACATAGTTCGAACAATCAATCATAAGTACCGGCTGTTGCGCCCACGTCCCGCAACCGGTTGAACTCCAAGCGGAAAGATACCAGGAGTTGGCGCATCCTTGGGCCTGCGCCGTTTCCGGAGTGGCAAATATAAATATTGGGGTCAGAAACAGGACGATGATGAACGATGTGATTATTACTTTCTTCATATTCATTGGAATTTAATCTGCCCTGATTTCCACCGACGGTGGGGCTTCTGGAGTTACCGGCGGCAGAACGGTAACGGTAACATCTCTCGAAGCACTACCGCTTGGACCGGAACAATTAAGAGTATAGGTAGTCGTGGAACCCGGTGACACGGACTCGGACCCGGAAGTTGATTTGCCACCGCTCCAGCCACCGGAAGCACTGCAACTTGTCGCGTTAGTTGTTGACCAAGTTAGTGTGGAAGACTGTCCGGTATTAATGGATGTGGGATTGGCGGAAAGATTTATGGTAAGAGT
>MHJB01000029.1 GCA_001817805.1 Candidatus Colwellbacteria bacterium RIFCSPLOWO2_12_FULL_43_11
GGGTTCTTATTGAGATCTCTCTCAGCTAAGCGGTGAGACTACGGTAGGACCACAGAGTTAGCAACGGCCGGGATGCTGTAAGAAACACCTCCGTATCCGGAACCACCCTGCCAGTTCCAACCAGCAAGCATGTTGACGTTAACGTTGCCCGGGGCTAGACGAGTGTCACCAGCGATCAGAACGCCAGCAGCAACAGTCTTGATGTAAGCGGCATCAGTGCCGAGTACGAACAGGGCTCCAGCAGCGTTAGTCTTCATCAATTGACCAGCAACAGCTGTTGGCAAAGCGATAGCGGTAGCAGCCACAGCGTCAGCATCAGCTGCTAAGACAATGCTGCCAGAAGTGAATCCTAAGCCAGTAGCAGCAGTAGCTCCTGCGGCAATACGGACGTCGGCAACTGTTACTGTGCCGCTAGCATCAGCATCGATGTAAGCACCAGTAGTACCGAGTACAAAGGCACCCCCAGCAGCGCCGGTCTTCCTAAGTTCTCCAGAAACCCCAGCCGCACCAGCACCAATAGCGGTCTGTAATACAACTGCAGTTCCGAGATCAGGATCGCCAGCGGCAAGTACTGTGCCTCTTGCACCTACAACGGCGTCATTAGCCGTCGCTACCGCCCATTGCATACCAGCGCCAACAGGCCATAAGGCTTGGTTGGTTGTGGTTATCTGCAAGGCGATGTGCCTTGTTTGGCCGAACGTAACGGTCAAAGAGCCGTTAGGAATGCCGGAGAAAGAAATCGTGCCGTTAGCTACGTTCAAGAATCTGGTGGCGGGGATATTGATACCACCATCTACGTCATAAAGACGGAAGAGCGCGGCATCGTTAAGCACGCCAGTAGCAGTCACTGAAGAAGTCAAAGCGGCCGGCAAACTGTCGGTAGAGAACAGTAAAGTGTCTACACCGAGGTTCGCGTTAGCTCCCTTTGATTCAAGGTCAAACGCTGCGTAGGTGACGTTAGTGCCACGAGCAACAGTGCCTGACGGAGAACCGGCTGATTTCTTGATTTCAAGAACATTGGAACGGAAAGTGTAAGTACCACCCTCGTTTCCAGCGGCAGCTCCAACATTTACTCTGAAATCGGTCGAAACTGTATTGGCAGCCACAACTCCGGAAATAACTCCGGTTGTTCTGAAGTGGTTAGCAATGTTAACAGGCGGTATTGCAGAAGTTCCGTTAACCCAACTCAAAGTTGTGCCTTGCGCCGGAAGCGGCGAAATAACATTCGCAACAATATTCAGCGTCTTAGGCGTACCTTTTACGAAGGTGACCGGTGTAAGCACATCAGCTGTAGTGAAGACTACATCGTTAGCTGTAGCCGCTCCACCAGCAGGAAGAAGTCCTGTACCGGGAACTATGAAGTTAGTGACTTGAACGAGACCATCGTACAAAGCTACTCCAGTCACGTAAGCGTTAACAGCGCCAGCGCTGGTAACACCAGTTAAGACCAAATCTCTTAACCTCTGGTCTTCGTTCTGGGTTGTAACTCTAATCGTACCTGTTACAGCTTGGGATACTGGACCCAATACAGTTTGGTTGTACGGGGTAGTAACAGTATCGCCAGTAGTAGCAAAGGTTCCAGCCTGGTTCACGCTAACAGGTGGCAAGGCCAAGACTGAAGCGGAAACAATGTTGTTAGCGCCAGCTTGTCCGGATGAGGACATGCCGGTTGCAACAAAACTGTTACCTCCAACTAAGACCAGCACTGCGTTAGCGCTCGCTGGGTTAGGAGCAGTCACCAAATTGGTAGTTCCTTTTACGTACAACTTCTTGGTTGTGTTAGCAGGAACTGTCCAGTTCATGACGAACGTGGTACCGGCAGCAGGGCCCCAGAAGTTTATTCCGTCGGCAACCACAGCAAGAAGGTTCACCTGTTGAGAAAGCAAGGCGCCGTTCTCATCATATAGACCTACGTTGCCAAGAGTGCCGGCTTCTGTGGTAAGAGCGCCGTCAGCCATTGCTAAGTTTACGTTGCTCACCAAAACATCTTCGCCAATAGCTCTCACATCAAAGACGCCCAAAATTTGAGGGGTCGTGGAGATAACTAGGTTAGCGGCAGATCCTTGTGGCGAAGAAGAACTGACTGAAATTGACAAATTACCGGCAGCGATGGCAATAGCATTAGCCGCGCCAAGACCACCGGGGTTCAGGGTAACAGCCGGACCGGCAACGCCAGCGCCGGATGTAACACCAATACCAGAAACAGCATCAACAACAGCCGTTAAAGTTATGTTGCGGCCTCCACCGGAGCTTATGTCACCAATTACCTGGAAGGTCTTAGAAGTACCTTTGGCAATCATGACGGAAGTCGGGAAGACAACGCTAGCACTCCTTACGGAGAAGCTTGCGCCACCTACGGCAGCGCCACCATCAACTTTTACACGGACGTTAGTAACATCTGTGTCTTGAGCGGTAGAGGCGGCTGTGTAGCCGACATTAAACGCCCATACATTGATGTCTTCGTTCGTACCAGCCGAGACTGTGAAGTTGCCCAAGACAACGTCTTTGGCGCCAACAAAAGTCTGGTTGGAAGGAACAACGGGGCCAGCAGCGACGTTCAAAACGCCCAAAGCGCCACCAGCAACTATGGTCATAGCATTACCAACTACCGGGAAAGTTCCCGTGAAGGTAGCGCCAGTGATTTTAGTAGCGGACTCAATACCCATCTTTACTGTAGCTGATGGAGTACCAGGCGCTGTCGCGGATACAACAATAGACAAAGTCTTGGTTGTACCTTTGGTGATTTTAATCGCCGGGCTGAAAACGAAGTTGCTAATTGTGTTGACCTGAGTCTGGCTCAAACCAACCTGAGTATTACCATCGAAAATCTTAACCAAAAGAATATCGACGGCGTTAACGTTAGCAGTGCCGTATGACTTTACAGTCATAGCGGAAACCGAAGTATCGGCATCAGCGGCAGCGGTTAGATTTACTTTTGTTACTGTTACGTTAGCGGCTCCAGCCAAAATGTTGGCAGACACCGGAGTGTCGGAGGCTAAGGCAACTGATAACGGGGCTCCTGTGGCAGTTGTGCCAGTACCTGTACCGGTTCCGGTACCTGTTCCTGTGCCAGTTCCCATAGAAGTGTATTTACCCCTTGAAATTGAACCGAAGTAACCAGCAGCTGGTGAAACAGCATTGGCAGCTTGCCAAGCGGCTACAGAAGTTTTGGTTATCGGACCGAAGTAACCTGTCGCACCACCAGCAAAGGTGAAGTGACCGGTTGATGTTAGATAGTTCTGTAAGCAAGTGACGTCATCGCCCTTTGCACCCAAGGTGAGGTCTCGAGTGAAAGTGCAAGCAGTCGTGCTCGAACTACCAGTTCCAAGTTGCGCCTGCAAGGCCGCGATCTGAGCCAAGAGAGCATTGATTTGAGCCTGTAGATCCACAGTTTGTGCGGAAGCAGGAAGAATCAAAGCCGAACCTGACATAGACACTACGGTCACGGCAGACAAAGCAACTGAAACGAGTTTCTTAGAAAATTTACTCATTTTTTTCGACTTGTATTTTATTTTATTTTTAGGACTTATTCTGTAAAGAATTTGGAAGATTAATCACCGTTAACATCATCGACCAGCTGCCTTATTTGCCCATTGTGAGGTTAAGGCGGCAAGCTGATGCCCGTGAAGAACCCTAGTTGTAATCGATTCGACTCCGCTCAGGATTATACTGAGCCAGCCGAAGTATAAATTAAAAAACTCGCTTAATGGCGAGAGAGGCAGCACTTCCCTATTACAGGAAGTTATATTACGCGAAACGGCTTGCCTCACTCAAGCCACTAACACTACGTCAAATTGTAGTGTACTAACTATTATAACGCAATAATCTCCTTCTTGGTTACACCCCTGAATGAGGCAAAGGGCCCCTGGCTACCCACCCTTTCTACTAATCCTTCTGTAGTGAGGTCGTGGAGGTCGTTTCTTAGGGTTCTTTCGCTAACCTCAGGGAACTTAACAATCAAGTCCCTCATTCGGCAGCCATTCGGCAACTGCCGAATAAAGCTAAGTATTGCCGATTGCCGATTAGCAATATTGCTGTTTATTTTAATATCCTTTTCCTCATCTTCTTGCTTGTGGACAGGCTGTTCACTTGAATCGGCAAAGGAGTTGCTTAAATCAACTTCGTCTTCATTGCCGATTGCCGATTGAGAAATTGCCGATTGTATTTCTACCTTGATGTTATCAAGCTCCCTTAAGAGTACTTCGGCATTAAGAGTCTTCATTTCGTTAACCGAAGTAGCTAACCTTACTAAGGCCCCTAACTTATCCACAGCCTGGTCATTAATTTCTAAAATTAAGTCCACGGCCGAGTCTTCCAGTGCGGACTTAAGTTTGGCGTTATTCACGGTTGCTACCACGCGGAAAACGGCGAAACTTATGTCATAAGCCTTATCAAAAACAGACTTTGGCAATAATGGATACATCAAGAAGGAGTTTAGGATATAATGGAAAGAAGTCAAGAAAAAGAGCCGGTCAATTTTATAATTGAAAATTGAAAAATCAAAATGAAAAATGACAGTATAAAATTTAAAAATACCCTTAAAAGAATTCATTTTGACACTTTAAATTGTCATTTTACACTTTGATATTTACACTTTACATTAACCATGGTTAAGCGGACTTTAGTGATGGTAGTTTTGGATGGCTGGGGAATTGGAACTAGAGATAGCTCCAATCCAATTTACGTTGCCGAAACAAAATATCTTGATTATATAAAACGGCACTATTTAGCCGGTACGCTACAAGCCTCGGGGATAGCAGTTGGTCTCCCTTGGGGAGAAGAAGGTAACTCGGAGGTCGGACATTTAACGATTGGCGCCGGGAAAGTTTTATATCAACACTATCCGAGAATCAGTTTACAAATCCGAGACGGCACTTTTTTTAAAAATAAGGTTTTGTTGGATGCTATAAACCACTCTCAAGTTAAAGGTTCCAATCTTCATCTTGTGGGACTCTTAACCGAAGGCAATGTGCACGCCTCCTTGGAACATCTCCAAGCATTGATTAGATTGGCCGCTGAAGAAGGAGTGAGTAAAGACAAACTTTTCTTGCACCTCTTTACCGATGGCCGTGACAGCGCCCCACAATCGGCCATAGGATTATTGCAAAAATTGGGCGATGTGAGAGTGGCGAGTATCTCCGGACGCTTCTATGGCATGGATAGAGAGCGCGTTGATAGAGTTAAAGCCTCGTATGATGTGATAATGGGTAAAACGAGACCCTCAAAATTTACTTCTCCTATAGGGGCCCTGGAAGACTTCTATAAAAGAAGTTATACGGATGAATACATTGAACCGACCTTGCTGGACCAAAGCGGGACCATAAAAGACGTTGATAGCGTGATTCTATTCAATTTTCGCGAAGAGAGGATGAGGATTTTAGCCGGGCTACTCAATGAAGGCAGACAAGGAGATTTGTACATCTGCAGTTTCACGAACTACACCGAAAAGATTAAGTTCCCCGTTGCCTTCCCGCCGGATAAAGTTACCCACCCCTTGGGTAAAGTCCTCGCCGACAACAATTTAACTCAACTACGCGTAGCCGAAACGGAAAAATACGCCCATGTAACATTCTTCTTTAACGGTCTTCAGGAAACGCC
>MHJB01000030.1:0-1922 GCA_001817805.1 Candidatus Colwellbacteria bacterium RIFCSPLOWO2_12_FULL_43_11
AAAAGGGCAATTAGCCTTGAAGTTTCTGCCGGCCGGCCTTAAATCCAAATAGTCTCTAAGAACCGTGACTACATCAAGTTTCTATTTTATTTCTTCGGATGGTAAAGCCATACTTGCCACCTCAATATAACCGACTGGAAGGAACTTTTAAAGACGGCGTCTCACTTTCCTTATTTTCTCCACTATAAAACTTAACCAATATTTTCCGGTTATGGGTAAATCTTGAGCCGGTAAATATTCTTTACTGTATCCCCCGAAACCTTTTTTAAATAACGTAAGTCCCGACCAAGGGTGGTTGTCACCGACGGCCGCTACTCCCCAAAAATTATAAATTGAGGCACCCCTACTCTTGGCTTCTTTAATGGCTTCCCATTGCAGAAGATATGCCGCCGGTACCTGTCCGCGATTTATACTCGCACCGTGGTGATAGTAAGCGACTCCACCATAAAAGATAATCATAGCGGAAGCTATAATTTCACCTTTATATTCGGCTAAAAATAAAAGCACTTGCCCATCTTTTATGAAGCTTCCAAACTCTTTAGCAAGATAGTCCAAGGAGTACGGAGTAAACTTATGCCTTAGGGCGGTTTCTTTGTACAAGCTGTTAAGCTTCATAACATCATCAGGATTAGAACTTTTTATAATGCGTACACCGTCACGTTCGGCCTTATTGATGGAATATCTGGTAGTCTTACGCATATTCTTCAGAAGCGTTTTCTCTTCAACCGAAATATCCAAAAGCCACATGAGTTCGGCATGCATGTGAATTGGAGCCTGTCTGAATCCCAAACCGTTAAAAACAATTTTGTAAGCGGGCTCATTTTCAAAGGCAGGACTAATCCTAATAAAATCGCAAGCCTCTTCCTTAGCCAATTCTTTAAGGTAGTCCACTATTATATTTAGATTTAATATACTAACCTCAAAATCGTCACTGACTACGGGCCCTTGTGGCACAAATAAAAAAGTGCCTCTCCTGGCTTTTATCTTAATAGTTAGAAAAACCGCTCTTAAACCGTTGTCGTCGTAAACGCCCAAGCGCCAAAGTTTGGCCCCCGTTGATTTATTGAATTCTCCCCAATTCCAGGAATGCAAAAAAGTTTGCCCCTTAGCGGCTGAAACAAAATCCTCCCAAACTTGCTTATCATGAACCTTTCTAACCGTGAACATAATTGAATATTAAATTTACTATTCTCTTGGCATCCTCTTTGGTAGTAACGGGACTTACCGGTAAAACAATGGACTCCAACGCCAAACTTTCGGCCTGCGGGCACGTTCCGGCTATATAGAAGAGTTTATTCAAGTGCGTTCCTTCCGGGCCCACCACAATCTTGGCTGGCCAAATATCCAGATAAATGTCGTTTTGCCTTGTCATCTTCACTACCTCAAGAGCCACAAAACCATTTTCTAAAACCAGAGGGAAATAAAGCAAGGGCCCCTTAGAAACATTTTTAACCAGTGTGATTCTTTTATTTTTTCTGAAGCCCTCTTCATAAACCTTGGCAAGTTTGATTCTATGCTCGGTAAAACTCTCTAATTTAGCCAACTGTTTTATTCCCAAGACGGCTAAAGCATTGGGCAATCGGCTTGGGCTAAGTGGCGGTCTGCCACCCCTTTTCTCCGACCCGTAAACCGATGGCGTATACAGTCTAAAAGACTTAGCCAATACTGCTATTACTCTCCCTAGATAAAAGAAATTGTATAAATTAGTTACCGAGCTAAATATAAGAGGGTGTAATAGCTGCCTTAAAATCCAAAATTTTCTTGGCGGCTTACAGGATTTATAAAAAGCGTCAAGATTTTCCGCAATGCTCTTATCATTCACGACCGCTGCACCGCCGGAGACGGTAGATATAATTTTACTGCGCCCGAAACTCAATATTGCCGCATCACCCCAAGTTCCCAGTTTTTTGCCCTTGTATTTT
>MHJB01000030.1:1993-5102 GCA_001817805.1 Candidatus Colwellbacteria bacterium RIFCSPLOWO2_12_FULL_43_11
CATCGGTGCAGGCATTCCAAAGGTGTGTTGGACGATAACGGCCTTGCTCTTAGATGTAATTTTCTTTTCCAAATCCTGGAGCGACATATTGTAACTTCCTAAAGCCACGTCCACATAAACCGGTCTGGCTTTTAGCCACAAAATCGGGTTAACCGCGGCGTTACAGGTAAAAGCCTGAACCAAGACTTCGTCTCCTTCTTTAATATTTAGAGACAATAAAATCGCGTATAAGGCCTGACGGCCCGAATCAAATAAAAATAAGTTGCTTACGCCCAGATAATCTATCAGTTGCTTTCTGAAAGTTTCGACATTTTTACCAAACTGCCACTGCCAAGGCTGGCATAATATTTTTAAGACAAGGAAGATATCGTCCCGCTCCATCGTGGGAGATATGGAAGTGAAAATTGGTTTCTTAAATAGGCTCATTCTTTCGTTTATTATTACCGCTTAACGGAAAAAACGCTTGATATTTTAATAGAATGTTCGCCGTGTTGGGCTACTACTATTGGATGTTGGAATATGTCGTACGTTTTCTCTGTATCCCCAATCCTTAGCGGTATATCGGACCCTACCGAAAACGCTATCCTGTCGCTCCCCACTTCTCCAAACCCACCGCTCTTTTTTGTTCTACCCTGCCTTCTTAAGTAATCTACCGATGGGTCAAGCGGAAACCAGACATCATTCGGCAAAAGTATTTCAAGCCAAGCATGCATTTTCTTATGAGCCTGGACTTCCATTTCTCCCGCCCAAAAACCCGAAACTATTCTCGCCGGTATCCCCAAAGACATATATAGAGACCCCAGAAGCGAATCGAATCCGCCGCAGTCAACCGGCTTGCCGCTTAAAGCCTCCTCGAAAGAGTATAAATCATCAATGGGGTTGCCATACTTAAGATTATTAACCACGTATTCATATATCTTCTTTAAGACAATCTTAAGGTTTGTTTCGCCTCCTAATATAGACTTGGCTAGCTTATGAATTCTTTCGTCTTGTCCGTTCAAATGCTTGCCGGGTAAAAGATGGATAGACTCCCTATTCTTATAGTCCGTTAGTGTTGCCGATGTGGGGATCTCAACCCGTCTGGACCTCACCAGAACTTCAAAACTTTCTGTCCAACTCCTTTCCGCTTTACGTCCTAATGTTTCTTGCCATAAGACAAGTTCGTTGGAAAATCTACCTTCATGTATTTTTTTATAACCACCGGAAAAAACCGGTTCGCTTTTTATAGACTGATAATCGGATCTAAGGGGCGTAGGCAAGGCCACGAAAACACTATTCGGCAAATCGGACAGATTCTTTAAAGTGACTGAATAGGATACTTTGTAAGACCGCAGGCTATAGTCACCTCCCAGTATTTTCTTTAAATATTTAAACAACTCCTTATTGCCCCTTAGGTGGAGCTATCTTAGTATCCGGAAACAACTCCGGGTCTATTGTCCTCGTAAAGCAAGTACGCCCCACTCCGTGAGTCCACTTGGATTCATAACCATACATGACCGGATACGGATATGAATTATCGGTATACGTCTTTTCGGTAACGAAATTGGCGCAAAGCTCATATTGATATTGTCCTAATACTCTGTACTCGTAATCCGCCTGAGTCTCTGGATCCCTGGGTAAAGTAAAAAACGTGATATCGTTCTCAAGCTCTTTGGTTACCTCGGGCAATCTGCCTTTAGTTCTCCAAAACTCTACCACTTGGTTCTGAATTGAAGACAGGTCATTAGCCCTCGTCTCATCAAAACGCCTTAAGCGCTCATCCTGTGGCGTACCGATTACAAAAAAGCTGGTTACCACTGCTACAGCTACTGCGCCAATAACTATATAAGGTAGATACTTCATTTACTCGATTTTGTACTTACGGAGATTCTGAAGATAGTAAGCGAAAATACTACCGATAACAGCGAGGATAGTAACCACCTTTAGCACAAATCTCATAGTAAGCTCGCCGCTCAATAACGTATTAATCAAGTACACCAAGTCGCCCATTATAATCAAAACGGCGGCAAAAAGGGTAAAGTAGATAAGCCATTTCCTGATACGAAGGTTTCTTTTCTCCGGTGCCCCCACATATTCTTTGTTCATAAACCAAAGTGTCCCTACGTAAATCGGAAATGCGACCACAAGAGTGGAAACGGCAAAGCGTATAGTGCTGTAAGCCGATTCTATCGCGTATCCATAACGTGACTCCAGCGCATCCGGGAAAAATATATTTATGTACTGAAAAATAAGGGCGATAAAACTCCCAGCCGACATATAGAGAGACGCCATGGATAATAGGTTTATAAAAAAGTCTTTAGGAGAGGTCCTCGGTTTAATTTCTTTGTTTTCTTCCATATTAAAATTGAACTTTAAGGTGTTAAGTTCGACCCTTTAATTGTACTACACTTTTAAATAGCCGTGAAGAATTGACTATATTTATCTACTGCGAGAGAGCCAAAACCACATCTAATCGCCATGAATGTTATTCAAAACTCATTGTTTCCGCAATACCATCTACCACACCATCCAAATCAATATCTTTCTGTTCTTTAAGACAATTGCTCTTATTGGGTTCAATATAATTTTCACAACGTGGATATCTCAAAGTAAAATCTACCGTGATAAATTTGTTACTTTTGGTTGTAGCGTAAGAAGAATAAATATACACACTCCCGGCTGCCCCCTCACCGCCTGATTCAAGACAGTAAGTTCTATCGCCTATAACTTTTTTAACTACGCTGCTCGGTATGCCATCATCGGTAATCGATTCTCCTTCCTCGCAAGTGAGTGCGCCGGAAGATATCGTAATAATTGGTGGCCAATCATTAGGTAGAACAAACTCCGTGCCGAGACTGTCTGGATATTTGAAAGTAATGCCTTGTTTTTCGTCGGTTGAAACCTTCCAATCCTTATATTTATCGACTAACGCAGGACAAGCGGCAAACTCGCAGTTCGGCCCCGTGCGTCCGACATATGAAATCCCATCAGGACAAAGCTTGGCTTCCATCGTGCAAGCGCCACCTCCTCCGGGCGGAATAGAAGAAAACCTGGGCCATAATAGAACTACAACGACTAAAGCCAAGGCAAGTGCGGCTATAATTGTTGGTATAATATTCTTCTTCATATT
>MHJB01000031.1:0-5643 GCA_001817805.1 Candidatus Colwellbacteria bacterium RIFCSPLOWO2_12_FULL_43_11
AAAATTTAGTCGTTGCTTTCACGACTTACGGCGGGCTTAACTTTGAAGACGCCATTATTATATCGGAAAAAGTTCAGCAAGATGACAGGTTTACTTCAATTCACATCGAAGATTATCCGGTTGATGTCCGTGACACTAAACTGGGTCCTGAGATAACCACGCCTGACATCCCGAACGTTGCCGAAGATAAACTGAAGAACTTGGACGAGAGCGGAGTAATCAGAATCGGCGCGGAAGTCCGCGGCGGCGATATTTTGGTAGGTAAAATTTCACCAAAAGGAGAAAGCGAACTTACTCCCGAAGAGCGATTAGTTCGTGCCATCTTCGGTGAGAAAGCCCGCGATGTTAAAGATACCTCACTTGAATTGCCGCACGGTAAGTCCGGCAGAGTCGTAGGTATAAAAGTATTTTCGAGAGAGAAGGGCGACAAGCTTGACCCCGGAGTAATAGAAAGAATTCAGGTGCAAGTTGCCGAACTTAGAAATATCAGAGCCGGTGATAAACTGGCCGGCAGACACGGCAACAAAGGCGTTGTTTCCCGCGTCTTGCCTATTGAAGACATGCCTTACTTGGAAGACGGTACTCCGGTTGATATCGTTTTGAACCCACTGGGTATTGCTTCCCGTATGAACCTCGGACAATTATTTGAAACTCATCTCGGCTGGGCGGCTCAGAAGCAAGGCTATAGGGCCGAGACTCCGGTATTTAGCGGAGCCACAGAAGATCAGATTAAAGAAGAGCTTAAAAAAGCCGGGCTGCCGGAAGACGGTAAAGTTACCTTGTTTGATGGCCGCACAGGGCGCGCCTTAGATCAAAAAGTAACCGTGGGAGTTATCTATATGATGAAACTTAACCACTTGGTAGTGGATAAAGTCCATATGCGTTCGGTTGGTCCTTACTCATTAATTACTCAACAGCCCTTGGGCGGCAAAGCGCAACTTGGCGGACAAAGATTTGGAGAAATGGAAGTTTGGGCTTTGGAGGGCTACGGCGCTTCTCATATCTTGCAGGAAATGTTGACCATTAAGTCCGACGATGTTCTGGGCAGGTCATCGGCTTTCGAATCTATCATCAGAGGCGAAAAAATAAAGAAACCCAATCTGCCGGCAGCCTTTAACGTTATGATTAACGAACTTAAGGCCCTGGGGCTATCGGTTAAACAGACTCACGAAAGAGAGAGTAATAAGAAAACTGATTAATATGGAAAGAGAAACAATAAATTTCAAGGGCCTAAAAATAGGCATCGCTTCTCCTGAAGAAGTAATGCAGTGGTCACACGGTGAAGTAATCAAACCGGAAACCATTAACTATCGAACCCAGCGTCCGGAAAAAGACGGACTTTTCTCCGAGCGCATTTTCGGTCCTACCAAAGATTGGGAATGTTATTGCGGCAAATACAGAAAAATCAGATATAAGGGAGTGGTTTGCGATAAATGTGGAGTCGAAGTTACGAGGTCTTCGGTGAGACGCGAAAGAATGGGGCATATTAAACTTGCCGCTCCGGTTGTGCACACCTGGTTTTTAAGGAGCTTGCCCTCAAGAATCGGCATGGCCTTAAATGAATCGTTATCTAAATTGGAGCGCGTTACCTACTACGCGGCTTTCATTGTTATTTCAATTGACGAAGAAAAAAGGAAAACAGCGCTCTCGGAAATCGAGAGGGAATTTAAAATTAAGAGCAAGGATGAGTCTATTGAAGCCGGCGAACTAAAAACCGCGGCCATTGCTACGAAAGACGCGTTAAGAGATTTACACCCGGGGAAAGTTTTAGAAGAAAGAGAATTTATAAGTCTGGCCAAAAGATTCGGCAATGTTTTCACGGTGGGTGCCGGTGGCGAGGGTATCAGAAAAGTTTTGGAAAGTGTTGATTTGGAAAAAGAGATAACAGCCATAGAGAAGTCCCTGAAGGAAACAGACGACGACATGGAGACGAAGAAAATTCTTCGTAGGCTGAAGTTTTTCAAATCAATGTCTATTAACGGAACCAGGCCCGAATGGATGATTATGACGGTTTTGCCGGTTCTCCCGCCAGATTTGCGGCCGATGGTACCGTTGGATGGAGGACGATATGCCACATCGGACTTAAACGACCTTTATCGCCGCGTTATTAATCGCAACAACAGATTAAAGAAACTATTGGAACTTGGGGCACCCGATGTAATTATCGTTAATGAGAAGCGTATGCTTCAGGAAGCAATTGATTCCTTGATTGATCCGGGTACAAGAGTTACCACCAAGGTTGGCACTAAGCGCGCTTTAAGGTCCTTGGCCGAGATGTTAAAGGGTAAGCAAGGCAGATTCCGTCAAAACCTTTTGGGCAAGCGTGTTGATTATTCGGGACGTTCCGTTATCGTTGTCGGTCCCGAACTCAAACTTGATGAATGCGGCTTGCCTAAGACTATGGCCTTGGAACTTTTTAGACCCTTCGTTATAAGCGAAGTTATGAAGAGGGGGCTCGCTTACAACATCAGAAACTCCAACCGTTTAATCGACCAAGCACCTCCGGAAGTTTGGGAAATATTGGAAGAAGTTATTAAAGACAGAAAAGTATTGCTTAACCGTGCTCCTACTTTGCATAGGCTTGGTATTCAGGCTTTTAAACCGATTTTGATTGAAGACTTGGCGATTCGAATACCGCCCTTTGTTTGCACCGGTTTTAACGCCGACTTCGATGGCGACCAAATGGCCGTTCACTTGCCGCTATCGGAAGAAGCCCAAGAGGAGGCAACTAATTTGATGTTATCAACCAAGAACTTATTGAAGCCAGCTTCGGGCGAAGCTATAGCGTATCCTACGCAGGATGTGGTTTTAGGTTCTTACTATCTGACCAAATTAAAGGCTGATGGTTTAGGCGCGGGTAAAATTTTCTCCGGACCGGAAGAAGCCGAAATGGCATATCACAATGGTTATATCGCTATTAACGCTCCGATTAAAGTTTATGGCGAACCGGCTAAGGGAGTAGAAACAACCTGTGGCAGATTAATCTTCAACCAAATTCTTCCCCAAGACTACGGTTTCATTAATGAAACTTTAAATAAAAGGGCTCTAACTAAACTTACCGGTTCAATAATCGATAAGTATGGGCAAGAGAGAGCTAAAGTTTTCTTGGATGATATAAAGTCCCTTGGCTTTCGTTATGCCAGCCGTTCCGGTATCAGTTGGGCCATCTCCGACTTAGTTGCTCCAGATGAGAAACCGGCGATTCTTAAAGAAGCCGAGGGTAAAGTAGATTTGGTTGACGAACAATATTTAAGCGGTTTACTGACCGATAGTGAAAAGAAAGCCAGGATTATCAGTATCTGGACGGAGGCCATAGAGAAAGTTGCCAAAATAGTTCCCCAAAGTTTTGCCGAGGGCAACTCTGTTTATATGGTAATTGATTCGGGGGCCAGAGGCTCATGGGGTCAGCCGGTACAAATGATGGGTATGAAAGGACTCGTAATTAACCCCAAAGGTGACATTATTAGTTTGCCGATTAAATCGTCTCTGAAAGAAGGCTACACCGCTTTGGAATATTTCATTTCCACTCATGGTTCAAGAAAAGGTATGACCGACACCGCTTTAAAAACAGCGGAAGCAGGCTACTTAACCAGGCGTTTGATTGATGCGGTCCAGGACATTGTAGTTAAAGAAGAGGATTGTAAAACCAAAGCCGGTATTAATATTTACCGTAACGATGGAAGTGAATTTGACCACAAACTGGCTGACAGACTTTTCTCCCGCACTGCCTTGGAAGATATTAAAGTTGGCCGCAAAGTGGTTGTAAAAGCAGGGGAGGTTATAAACGAAGCCGCCGCTCGTGAAATCGATAAATCTAACTTGGAATCCGTTGCCGTGAGGTCAGCTATTACCTGCAAAACACTATATGGAGTTTGTTCCACTTGTTACGGATTGGACTTAGGCCGCAATAAACCGGTAGCGGTAGGAGAGGCGGTAGGTATTGTTGCCGCTCAATCAATCGGCGAACCGGGAACACAATTGGTACTGCGAACCAGGCACTCGGGTGGAGTAGCCGGAAAAGACATCACCATGGGTTTGCCTAGGGTGGAAGAACTTTTTGAAATCAGGACTCCTAAAGGCAAAGCCATTCTGTCTGACGTGGAAGGTACGGTTGAAAAAATTGGCGACAAAGGATTACTGAAAATTATTTCCATTAAAGTCATTTCCGGGAAGAAAACCAAAATAGTGGAATACTCCGCTATGCGGTCATCCAATATATTGGTTTCCGTTGGTGATAAAGTTCAACCAGGCGATCAACTATCCGAAGGTAGTATCGATTTAAGAGAGCTTTTTGAATATAAAGGCAAAGAGGAAACTTACAGATACCTGGTTAAAGAACTGCAGCGCATTTACCTTTCTGAAGGTGTATCCATTAACAATAAACACATTGAGATAATCATTAAGCAGATGTTCGGTAGAGTTAAAATTGTTCAATCTGGCGGCACCGATTTTATAGCCGGCGAGATGATAGATAAATCCAAGTTCTACGAAGTGAATCGCGATATGAAAGAATTATCGAGAGAACCCGCTAAAGGTGAAGAGCTTCTATTGGGTGTGGCTAAATCAGCTTTGGCCGGAGATGGCTGGTTATCGCCTGCTTCATTCCAAGAAACAGCTAGGGTTTTGGTTAAGGCTGCTAGCGAAGGCAGGGTTGACTACCTTAGGGGGCTAAAAGAGAATGTCATTATCGGACGTCTTTTACCCATAGGCAAAAACATGAAAACTGCGCCTGAAATAGAGCTCGAAGTAGAGTCGGAAGAGAAAGAAGAGAAAAAGGAAGGGTAAATTGACTTGGGTCCTTTATTTTGTTACCCTCACTTAAAGTTATGGAAGAGAAAACTTTGAAAGCTTACGAAATTTCTTATCTGTTAAAGACCGAAGACGAGGTCAGTTTTGTCGTTAAACTTCTATCGGATTTAGGCGCGGAGATTGTTAACGAAACTACTCCGGCGGAAATAAGACTCGCTTACCCGATTAAAAAAGAAACCAGGGCTTATTTCGGTTATCTTCACTTTAATTTGGATCCAGAATTAATTGAGAAGCTGAAAGAGCCCCTTCAATTAAATACTAAAATTTTAAGGTTCCTGATTGTTACCCCTCCTTTTATTAAAACTCAGGTTCGTAGGGAATTTGGAGAGGTCCGTAGTCCTCTCCCGGAACAGCCGAGAGCCGAGCTTTCTAATGACGCGTTGGAAGAAAAACTCCAAGAAATAAAAATATAATATGAACCTAAATAAAGTTTTTATTATCGGAAGACTTACGGCAGACCCGCAGTTAAGAACTACGCCTACCGGCACCGAAGTAGCTACACTGGGTGTCGCCACCAACAGAACTTGGATAGATAAAAGCGGTCAGAAAAAAGAGGAAGCAGAATTTCATAACGTGGTTGTTTGGGGTAAGCAGGCGAGTATCGTTAAACAGTTTTTAGTGAAGGGCAGTATGATATTTATTGAAGGCAGGTTGCAGACCAGAAGTTGGGAAGGCAAAGACGGACAACCAAGAAAGACTACGGAAATTGTAGCCGATAGGATTCAACTGGGCCCCAGGCCTAGTGGCGGTGGAGCTCCAAGAAGTGAAACTCGCGGTGATTCACCGGCTAAAGAGGAGATGCCCGTGATTGATATTGATAGCGAAGAGATAAAA
>MHJB01000031.1:5777-6048 GCA_001817805.1 Candidatus Colwellbacteria bacterium RIFCSPLOWO2_12_FULL_43_11
AAGATTGTTGACCCTAGGCATACCGGTACCTGCAGTAAACACCAAAGGAAATTGGCCAGAGCCATTAAACGAGCCCGTTTTATGGGACTGGTTCCATACGTAAGGCGTTAAAAGACTTAGGAAATGTCTTTAGATTCTTCAATATTTAGTTTTTTACACAATTTAGCCGGCCAATATTCTTTCTTGGGCTGGCTTTTTCGTTTCTGCTCCGACGATTTGATTTATGTTCTCGCCGCTGCTTTCGTTTTATACATACTTTCCAACTTCAAAT
>MHJB01000031.1:6271-6481 GCA_001817805.1 Candidatus Colwellbacteria bacterium RIFCSPLOWO2_12_FULL_43_11
GAAATGGTTTATCTTTGGAACAATTCTCGTGGGCATCGGCAGAATCGCTACCGCTTGGCACTGGCCGACAGATATATTAGCCGGCATCGCCGTTGGCGCAATTTCTTTCTACTTGGTTAGAAAATTCTTGCCTAAGGCTTAGTTTAATTAATCATTTTCATCACGGCCCATCCATATATACGGATCAACTAATTCAAGTATAATGTGGGT
>MHJB01000032.1:0-351 GCA_001817805.1 Candidatus Colwellbacteria bacterium RIFCSPLOWO2_12_FULL_43_11
GTATAGACCGCTACGAAATAAAAGTTGATAATGAAGAGTTTAAGCAATTTTCTCCTCCTAATTACGTTATAGAAAAGCCGGATTATAAGAGAATTGTTATCCGGGCTTACGACAAAGCCGGTAACGTCGTAGAAGAATCAATTGAAACTAAGGGTAGAGATTATACATCGTGGATTGGCGCCATCTTTGTGATACTGGTAATGATTGGGATGTTCCTAATAAGCCAGCGCCGCATACGCCGCTAGATATCAACTAACTTTTATCTATAGTGGGATGAAACCTGGTATAATAAAGTTAGTGCTTAAGCGACTAATAGTTCCTCTTTTATTGATTGTAATTATTGGGCCGCTC
>MHJB01000032.1:709-794 GCA_001817805.1 Candidatus Colwellbacteria bacterium RIFCSPLOWO2_12_FULL_43_11
TGACCAAACTACTTGGAACACTAATACTACGGTAGTGTTGGAATGGACCGCCGAAGCAGGAGTAACGGGCTACAGTTATATGTTA
>MHJB01000032.1:865-1206 GCA_001817805.1 Candidatus Colwellbacteria bacterium RIFCSPLOWO2_12_FULL_43_11
CCAGGACGGGATACAGTACTTCCACATAAAATCCTTGAAAGGAGGAGCCTGGGGAGGCGTAACTCATTACGCCGTAAAAATTGACGGTACTCCTCCGGTAGAATTTAAAATAAACGTTTCCCCTGGGACGAGAACCACGAGCCGTTTACCTATTATAGAGTTCTTTACCACCGACCAGTTATCTGGCCTGGACCATTATGAATTAAAAGTAATTTCACTGGACCTGGATAATATTCAACCCGGCGGGGGAACGGAAAATTTCTTTATTGAAGCTCAAGGACGCTACGTGCCACCCAAAGAACTGACCCTGGGAAGTTACGACCTTATCGTTAGGGCCTATG
>MHJB01000032.1:1386-2049 GCA_001817805.1 Candidatus Colwellbacteria bacterium RIFCSPLOWO2_12_FULL_43_11
TGCACAAGAATGTCAAAATTCGCGAACTTGAAGGCGCTTTGAGTGACCCCACTATTCAAGAACGTCTAAAGTATTTGAAAGAGAAGCAGGGAGTTTACGGTAAAACAGCCGGTGCCACAAAACATTTGATGATATTTTTGGTAGCCGGAAGTATTCTGTATTCAGCTCTATTCCTATCGTCAACCAGAGCCGCGGAATTTGCCCAACTGGTGCCTCCGACTATCACCACTATCGCGCGAGATATAACTAACGACCAACTGTTCTATATCGGCGGAACTACTGAAATAACCGGAGTTGAAGTTATCATCTATTTACAGAATGTTCAGGATAATCAAGTTCTCTCCAGCACAGTTACTTCCGACGATAAAGGAAAGTGGTTTTACACTCATCGTGAACCGTTAATGAGCGGCAAGTATCTTTTATGGACACAACTCAAACTGGATAAAGAGCTTTCACCTCCCGGACCGCAAAACGAAATAACCGTAAGCCGCACGGCATTTCAAATTGGCGCCTCGAGACTTAGTTACGAAACGCTCTACCTACTCTTGGCTATAATTCTTTTCCTAATAGTTCTTATCCTTGGCTCCCTGAACTTTTATCATTATTATCGCGCGAGAGGTAAACACGGTAGATTGGTTAAAGAGATAACCGAAGCCGAAGACG
>MHJB01000032.1:2077-6476 GCA_001817805.1 Candidatus Colwellbacteria bacterium RIFCSPLOWO2_12_FULL_43_11
ACACGACATTACCCAAGAACTGGCCATAATCCATCAAGCCCGACTATCCAAGTCTCTTTCCAGAGAGGGGGAGGAAAAAGAAAAACAACTTATCAAAGATTTAAGAGAAGTTGCCGAATACGTTAAGAAAGAGGTTTCTGATATTGAAAAAACGGCATAGGCTTCTTCCCTTCAAACTGAATATCTTTTAAGACAAGCCTGGTCTTGTCCATTGCCGAACTCAGCAGCTTGGTTCTTTTATTTTCTATCATAGTGTAAACCCCGGGCTCAGGATTCAAAGCTTTAATTTTCCTATCAATTAAACTGGCTAGCTCGGGGTTACTGCCTTCCAGAGCTTTTTTCAGATTATCCACGGAAACGTAACCGTCTTCAGTAGTGAACTTTTTCGTGAATGTTACTTCCAGTTCATTTTGTATCTCTGGTTTAATTTCTCCTTTACTGAAACCGGGCATTGTTTTAACAAGTAAATTGCCGGCATGTCTTGCCAGAATATCCTCCAAATCCTCATAAGTATGACTGGATTGCATGTTATACACGGAATAACTCAAAATTGACCCATGGTCCACCTTCTCGTCCAATAGAAATAAGGTCACCCCGGTGAGCCCAACACCTTCCAAAATAGCCGACTGTATTGGAGAAGCGCCTCTAAGCTTTGGCAAGAGCGATGGGTGAACGCCGATAGTGCCCAATTTGGGAAGATTTAAGATCTCCAAAGGTAGAATCTTCCCGTAAGCCGCTACCACAAAAAAATCCGCTTCGTAACTTTTAAGCCTACTGAAGAACGCTTCGTCTATTTTTTCCGGTTGTAAAACATCAACTCCCAAAAGCTGACGCCGCAAGATAACTTCCTTCGCGGGTGGGGGAGTAATAACCATTCTTCTGCCCATTGGCTTATCGGGGTTACAAACTATGGCCAAGGGCGGCATACCGGCATCAACTACCTTATCCAAAATAGTAGCGGCAAATTTAGGCGTTCCAAAAAATATATATTTCATATCGTTAGTTGGTAGTGAGTAGTTGGTAGTGGTTAGTTAAACTACAAACTAAACACTATAAACTATAAACTAAAAACACTATAAACTACTTCTCGACTCTATCAATAAATAGCTTACCGTCCAGGTGGTCTATCTCGTGCTGAAAGACCCTGGCCAAGAGGCCCCAGGCTTTAATTTTAAGCTTTTTGGCATTCTTGTCATATCCGGAAATAGTTATTCGCTCGGGCCTAAATACCTCCCCGTAAAGTTGAGGAACACTTAAGCACCCCTCTTCGGCTACAATCTCCGAAACGCTTTTTTTCACTATTTGCGGATTAAAGATGGCGTAAAATTTGTTTTCTACTTTAGCCACAAAAACTCTCATATCCAAATTTATCTGATTAGCGGATAGGCCTATGCCTTCGGCCTTCTCCATAGCGGTTTTCATGGTTCTTATAAGTTCGTTAATCTCAGTCTTCTTATGTTTTTTGAAATCAAAAAAAGACGTCTCGCGCCGCAAAAACTTTTCTTCTTTCTTTTCCTTTACGGTAATTATTCTCATCTTCTTCTTAGGCCTTCTTTTCCGAATGTAATACTCTCATAAAGTAAGCTCCTCTATTTTTTACGTCTTTCTTCTCAGCTATGTTTTTAGCCAATCTAATGAGTTTATCCATATCATGCGTTTTGGCAAGTTTGATGTAGAGAGCCTTGTGTTCTTGGTCACCAAGAATTGTCGCCAGTGTCAAGCCGGTCATTTGATAGTCGGTATAAACTTTGGACTGTTTGGCCCTCTTCTTTAAAAGTTCTCCGTAATTTATAGGCATGTTCTGTTTGTATTATAACAAAAGCTGGCCTATAATTTTCACTATCATGAAGCCAAAGAAAATTTTCTCCATAATTGTCGTCATTCTCGTACTCCTTGCCAACTCAACCGCCTCTTACTATTTTGGTTTAACCCAAGGGCAAAGAGACACCAAAAATATTGTCATTGAGGGTATTAGTAACGGGGAGGCCAAGGACGGTGTGGACTTCAGCGTTTTCTGGCAAGCCTGGGATAAACTGAAAACCGAACACGTTAACGGCTCTGACGTCTCCGACCAAGACTTCGTTTATGGAGCAATTGAAGGCCTGACAAAGTCCCTGGGAGACCCTCATACTACTTTTTTTACGCCCGATAGTTACAAAAAATTCAACCAGGATTTAAGTGGCAGCTTTAGCGGTATTGGAGCGGAAATTGGCATAAGAAACGAACAACTGGTAATCATCGCCCCGCTCAAAAATTCTCCGGCGGAAAAAGCGGGACTCTTGGCTAAAGACAAGATATTGAAAATTGACGATAAAGATACTCTGGACCTGTCGGTAGATGAGGCTGTAAAGCTTATTAGAGGCACGGAAGGCACTAAAATCAAGCTTAGTATATTAAGAAGTGACTGGAATATCCCCAGGGATTTTGAAATAACGAGAGCGCCGATTGATATACCCACGGTTGAATGGACCATGAAAGACGGTGGCATTGCTTATATTGAGCTCTATAACTTCAACGGCAACACCAACTACATTTTCTATCAATCAATGGTTGATATGCTCAGTAAAGAGAAGCCTAAGGGCATTGTCTTTGACTTAAGGAATAATCCGGGGGGATATTTAAATGTTTCTATTGATATCGCCGGTTGGTTTGTGGAAAAGGGACAAATAGTGGCTAAGGAAAGGTTTGCCGATGGCAACGAAAGAATATTCAAGGCATCCGGCAACGAAGTTTTTAAAGACACTCCGGTTGTAATACTCATAAATGGGGGTTCGGCTTCAGCTTCGGAAATCTTGGCCGGCGCCCTAAGAATTGATAGAGGCATTAAGCTCATTGGCGAAAAAAGCTACGGCAAAGGCACGGTTCAGGAAATCCAAGAACTGAAAGATTCATCGGCTTTAAAAATTACTATAGCCAATTGGCTCTTGCCGGATGGCGCTTTAATAGACGGCAAGGGTCTGGATCCCGATATAGAAGTTAAGCTTACGGAGGATGATATTACTAACGACAGAGACCCTCAGTTGGATAAAGCGTTGGAAGTCGTGAAATCTCAAATAAAATAATGAAGGTCATCTTACTACAAGATGTAAGGGGCATCGGCAGAAAATATGATATGAAAGAAGTTTCCGATGGTTATGCCAGGAATTTCCTGCTTCCCAGGCAACTAGCCAAAGTCGCTAACGATGCTGCTTTAAAAGAGCTAAGGACAAAGATTGCCGACCACGAAAAGGGGATCGCCCTTTTAAAGGAAAAATTGGCTACGCTTCAGAACGAGTTTAAGCGGGAGCCGCTTACATTTAAATTAAAATTGGGCGAAAAAGCCAAAGCTTTTGGTTCAGTTACAAAAAAGGATATAGAAGAAAAAATAAAACCCTTTAGTAAGGATTTGGAACTGGAAGTAACTTTCCATGAGCCCATAAAAACTCTGGGCGAACACGATGTAGAAATTAACCTGGGCAGGGGAGTAACCGGCGTTATAAAAGTAAGAGTGGAGAAAGAATAAATAATTTGTTTTAAAGAACACTACTTTACTCCGTAGCGCGTGCCGAGGAGTGAGCGGGCATGGTTCGCCCCGACTAAACGTCGGGGCGAGAGCGAACGACGAAACACAACGAAACTGCTCGCTGGGCAGTTGAGTGGTAGCTATAGAGTAAAGTAGTGTTATATATTAGGCGCTAACAACCGAGACCACCGAAACGTAACGCTCACTGCGGTCAAAGCGAATCTTCTTTTTAGTGTTAAATTTAACCACTCCTGACTTTAAGGCCAATAAGGTGTCGTCTCCGGCAACTTTAACATTCCTGCCGGCCAGGTACTTGCTGCCGCGCTGTCGGATTATAATCTGGCCTGGGTGAACAGTCTCGCCATCGTGTATTTTGACGCCTAATCTTTTAGAGGCTGACTCTCGGCCTAGTTTTGTAGAGCCACCCGATTTTGTATGTGCCATTCTTCTTTAAATCTTTGATTTAACTAGAAGAATGAGCATCCCGAGTTCCGCTTGTCGGAACCGAGGGATTGTCCATTCCTCTTTTCTTATTATGAGCATCCCGCAGCTCCGCTTGGCGGAGCTGCGGGGTAGTCATTCCTATAATTAGGATATAGAATAACAATTAAATATGGACCTGTCAATTTGGAAAAACCGGCTGAAACTCGCTCATGTTAAGATAGGTATTTTTATATTTCTTATAGCCTTATTCGCTTTTGGCTTAGGCTATATTATAGGCCGCGATTGGAATCCGGCGCCCATAGTCATTGAACAAAACAGCTCTTAAATTTAAACAAGATACAATCTTATACCACGCCTATTATTTGACGTGCGAAACGTTCCGCAGGCGCGTTCAGCTCGGTTCCCGCTTTAGCGGGTGAACACGCCGAGGAGGAAGACCTGCCTGCCCTGCCT
>MHJB01000032.1:6490-7789 GCA_001817805.1 Candidatus Colwellbacteria bacterium RIFCSPLOWO2_12_FULL_43_11
GGCAAGGCAGGAAATCTTTCCGCAGGAGAAAGATTATTCTGTTTCTTAAAGGGAATTACGAGCGGCACTTAGTTATAACCAATCTTCTTAAGCCAATAATCGGTTTCCCATTCCCAAAGCTTCTTGGCTCCCAAAAAAGCTTGAAAATCATCATGCCAATACGGAGTTTCCCTGAGCTCTATGTCGCCCCGCAACTCCGACCACTCGTGTTCTTCCGGAGGGCATTGCCTTGTTCCATTAGCCTTCAAGGGCTTCCTGATTTTTTCGCGTCCTCCCTTAACCCGCTTTAACGACCCACACTTCAAACAGACTTGGTTCTGGTCAACACGCAAAATCCATCTCGTTTGTAAGTCTCTGAAAGATTCCTGCAAAGAAGCAAAATAAGCTGCCGTCTGAATATTGTAATCTCTGTAAATTGCTTGAGAAGTTTTAATATCTAGTACGCCAAATTTACCGTCAATTAGCGCCAGGGCATCAACTGTGCCGGCATAGCGTTCTCCAAAATGAACAATGCGTTTCTCAACCCATTCCTTATCGACATGAATCTTAGTTTCCTTCAAGAACTCTTTTAAAGAGGTAATAGCGGGGGATATACTCGGGTCTGCTTCCGGCTCCTCGCCTACAAGAATCTTTTCTGCGGCCTCATGCACCTTGGTTCCCTCATCGGCCGATATCCTTTTTATCTGTTCTCCTTGGGCATAACTATCCAAGCCGCCATAATACATATAGAGCGCGGGTTTAGCCTTTATATTAACAATACTCGTTACTCTTGGGTACCAAACATCGTCTATGATATAGCCGGTTTTTGCTTTGAAATCTTCAACATCTTTAAAAAAGTCCATTTTGGGAATAATTGTGGATAATTTTAACAGGTCCGGTCTTACATTTACAACCTACATATAGTTTGTAAGTTTATGGCCCTCAATTCGTCTTATATTATGAGGAGTTTTAAACAAGGCCATGGAACTATAAGCATCCACAAGAACCAAATAACCCAATGATATATACTTCATAGCAAGCGAAGATAAACAAAAGTCGTAAAAATCAAAAAAAGAAGAATAAAATGAAGATAAAACTATTAAAAGTCGCGGCGGCGTTAGGTACGGGAGCAATCCTTCTGACTTCGTTTGCTTCGGCTCAGACAGCGTTAACGGCAACCTGCACAGGAACTGTTACAGGCACGAGCATCGCTTGGGCAGCGACCCCTACGGGCGGCACCGCTCCTTACACCTATATTTGGACAGGAGTTCCAAATATTACCGGGCACACCACTGCTTCCTTTACCGAAACCTACACCGC
>MHJB01000033.1:0-5974 GCA_001817805.1 Candidatus Colwellbacteria bacterium RIFCSPLOWO2_12_FULL_43_11
CCGCTAACTTAGTTAATTCGTCTTTAGCCTTTTCGGAAAGCATTCCGTTGAACTTCCCAGAATTAATTAACCATCCACTGCCAACGTAAGGCTCTTCTCCTGATTGGATTCTCTCTAGATTTTTAAGTGCAGGTTCTATTTTTTTCTCTTCTTCTTCAAAAGAGGTAAAAGTTCTTCCTACTGGCTTAGTCCCTCTTGGGTCAATAACTGGACGTATTTCTAAATTAAATTTCTTGGCGAATTCAAAGTCGCGACTATCATGGGCCGGAACGGCCATAATAGCTCCGGTGCCGTATCCGGCTAAAACATAATCAGAAACCCAGACGGGGATATGTTCGTTATTTACCGGATTAACCGCCTTAATGCCCGAATCAATTCCTGTTTTGATCGGTTCTGCCTCACGGTCATGCGTCCCCCGTTCAGCCAAAACTTTCTTAATATATTTTTTAACCTCATCGCTCGTTTGCCAACCAGTATCAATCCAAGATTTGGCCAGTTCAGGAGAAATAACCATAAAAGTCGCACCGTATAGCGTATCGGGTCTGGTGGTAAAAACTTCCAAGAAATGCTTTTTATCCGGCTGTCCGGGAATGCCAATTAAAGGAAACTTTATGGCTGCTCCCTCTGACTGACCTATCCAGTTTCTCTGGGCGATTTTGACTTTTTCCGACCAGTCAATTTTATCAATATTTTTTAATAATCTACCAGCATACTTGGTTATTCTAAAAAACCATTGTTCCAAATCACGCTTCACAACTTCACTGGAACATCTCTCGCACTTGCCGTTAATAACTTGCTCGTCGGCCAAAACGGTTTTACAGGATGGACACCAGTTAACAGCGGACTTTTTGCGGTAAGCCAAACCAGCCTTAAACATCCGGATAAAAATCCACTGAGTCCATTTGTAATACGCCGGGTCATAAGTTTCCAGATGCTCGTCCCAGGCATAGCCGTTACCTATCATTTGTAGTTGCCTATAGAAATTCTTTTGGGAAACTTTGGCCTGATCCATAGGATGCTTGCCGATTTTTATGGCGTAGTTTTCCGAATGAATCCCAAAACCATCCAAACCGATTGGTTCAAAAACATCGTTCCCCTGCATACGCTTAAAGCGTCCGTAAACATCCGTGCCTGTGAAAGCATACATATTGCCAACGTGCAGTCCCTCGGCTGAAGGGTATGGAAACATCATTAAGTTATAGAAAGGTTTTTTGGCTTTTTTAAAGTCCGGCTCGTAAACCTTAGTTTTTAGCCAGTTTTGCTGCCACTTCTTTTCTATTTTAGAAAAAGGATACATATAGAAGCATTATAGTCTATTTTAATCTTGGAATTAAAAACTTAGAACTTTAAAGGCATTTTCTGTTGTTTTTTCCGCAACCGCACCGGGAGAAATACCCAACGTTTTCGCGATAGCTGCCGCGGTATGAACAACATAAGCCGGTTCGTTTCTTTTGCCCCTAAAAGGCACGGGAGCAACATAAGGGGCGTCTGTTTCCAATAAAATCCTATCCAAGGTCAGATACTTTATAACCTCATCATAATCTTTGGTAAAAGTAGTAACGCCGCCGAAAGAGAAATAAAATCCCAGTTCCATTAGTTTCTTGGCATCGTCAATTGTGCCGGTAAAGAAATGAATTATTCCGGGGTAATCATTCTTAAGCTTAGCCTTATTCTTTGTAAGAACTTCTATTAAGTCTTCAAAAGCATTACGGCAATGAATCATAAGGGGTTTGTTTAAAGCATTAGCCAGCTCTATCTGCGTTTCAAAAACAGAAAACTGCTTTTTCTTACTGGCTTCCTCAAGACGGTAATAATCCAAGCCACACTCGCCTACCGCCACTACTTTGGGATTCTCACCAAGTTTTCTGTAGTAGTCGAAGTCCAGTTCTTCGCCACGGCTCGTAAAAGCCTTAGCCGCGTCCCCTTCGCCCAATTCTTTAATATCGTGATAAGACTTTTCGGTATGAATCGGATGCAAACCGATAGTGGCGTAGACTCCCTCCCTAAAAGAGTTGGCAATCTCAACTGCCTTAGAAGATGTGTCTTGTTGAGTGCCGACATTTATCAGCCAGACGCCCTCTTTTAGGGCCCTGCCTATTACTTCGTTGCAATCATTATCGTAGGCCGCAAACTGAACATGACTATGTACGTCAACAAGTTTGGGCATATTATTTTCTTGGGAATAAAGGAGTTTCCGGAAACTTATGATTGTTAATAAGGTCTTTTATCTTACCGGACGTTTCCGGAAGCAAAGGTTCCAAAAGCATTGCTATAAAATCCAATTGAGCCACGGCGAATAATATATCTTTTACCGCCCGTTCTTTATCTTTAG
Organism: Candidatus Colwellbacteria bacterium RIFCSPLOWO2_12_FULL_43_11; assembly: GCA_001817805.1. Taxonomy (GTDB): domain Bacteria; phylum Patescibacteriota; class Minisyncoccia; order UBA6257; family Colwellbacteraceae; genus 2-12-FULL-43-11. Next base: position 2,333 of record MHJB01000033.1, read on the forward strand.
AACTGTCACTTTTTATGAGCTTGAATGGCTGATTATCGGTAATGACTTTATCAACACTTTTGATTATATCCCAAATATAATCCATAGAATGGTTAAGGTTGTAGTTATCAAAACCGTTCGTATAGAAGTTGCCATGATCCAGTTCTTTGAAAAATTCTTCGTTTATCTTGCGTTTTTCTTCCTCGTGAAGTTCCAATTTGGCATCAACAAACATTCTCATTACCCGGCTTACCAAATTGCCCAAACCGTTTACCAAATCGGCGTTGTAAGCTTCTTTAAATTTATCCATAGTGAACTCACTATCCTCAAAAGGATGAATATGTCTTAAAAGAAAATAACGCAAAGCATCCGTGCCGTATTCTTTAACTACTTCAAATGGGTCAACGCCATTGCCTAAGCTTTTGGACATTTTGATGCCACCCTCGCCTACAATAAAGCCATGTATAATTATCTGTTTAGAAGGCGGTAAATTAGCTGACATAAGCATAGCCTGCCACATAGCCGCCTGCTGGCGAACCTGGTCCTTACCCGCAAATTGAACTACTCCTCCGGTATCAACCCAATATTTTTTAAAAGTATCCATGTCCTTTGGCCAACCGATAGTAGAAATATAATTTATAAGAGCGTCAAACCAAACATACATAATATGGCTTTCGTCGTCCGGTACCGGTATGCCCCAAGGCATTTTCTCTTTAAGTCTGGAAATGCTGAAATCTTTTAAACCCTCCTCTTTTATAAGTGTTTTTATCTCGTTCAAGCGAAAGGCAGGTATAACAAAGTCCGGCCGTTCTTCATAAAGCTTGGAGAGCGCTTCTGTATATTTTGATAACCTGAAGAAATAATTCTCTTCGTCTCTTACTTCTATTTCCCGATTGGGATGAAGCGGACAAATGTTATTTGTAAGCTCCGAATCTGTTTTTTCAAGTTCACAGCCAACGCAATATTTTACTTTGTACGCCTGCTTATAGATATCATCGTGCTTAAGGCAAATCCGCCAAAACTCTCTGGCAGCTTCTTTATGCGCGGGATCGGTGGTGCGAATAAAATTATCAAAAGAGAAATTCAGAACTTGTTTCAGTTCATCAAAAGTCGCGGCGTATTCATCCACATAAGCCTGAGGCTCTTTCCCCGACTCCAACGCTTTTTTATAAATCTTCTGCCCATGCTCATCGGTGCCGAAGTTTAAAATAACGTCGTACCCTTGAAGGCGCTTATAACGCGCTACAACGTCAGCTTGCACGAATTCAAGAGCGTGGCCGATGTGCGGACGGTCATTAACATACGGCAACGTAGTCGTAAGATAGTAGGCCTGCCTGGCCGGTAGGCTAACCTGCCTGGCCGGTAGGCTGGCCTGCCTGCCGGTAGGCAGATCTTTTTTTCTAAAATCAGATTTCATTGAGTTAACGAAGTTGTTTAAATCTACTTAGCTAAAGCTCCAGCTGTTTGCGACTCGTCTCTTTTGCCGCTTCTTTCGTCGCTATCCAATCATCAACCAATTCGCCCGCTATTACTGCTGCAGGAACCGCCAAAACCAAGCCAACAAAGCCGGCGACTTCAACTCCAGCCAGTAATGCGATAAGAATTATTACAGGATGGATATCTAGAGCTTTCTTCATAACCAGAGGCACGAGCACGTGATTTTCTATCTGCTGAATAATCAGGAACAGTACGAGAACATACATGCCGGTAGTGAAAGAGTCCGACAAACCAACCAGTACTGCCAAGCCTCCGCCGAATATGGGGCCCACAATAGGAACAAGTTCAAAAACCGCGGCGAATAGAGCCAGAATCAAACTGTATTTAACACCCAGTGTCCAAAGTCCGATAAAAACCAGAAAGCCTACAATCAAAGAAAGAATTAACTGGGCCTGAAACCAGTGTCCAATTTTCTTTTTAGACCTGTAGTAAATACTTAGAACCTTATCTTCCAAATCCTCCGGGAAAACGGCGCGTAAGAAACGACCTACACCATCACGACTTAACGTGAGATAAAAAGCAGTTACCAAAACGGCTATTAAAGAACTTATGCCGCCGAAGAGCTTGCCGAATATCCCTATAAAAGAAGAACCGCTCGCAAAAAACATATTGGAAATTGAGGTCAAATTGTTATTTAGAAGATCGGTAACTTGAGGCGGTACGCCAAGGCTCAAAATCTGTCCGACAATACCTCCTAGATTGTTAAAAATTCCCCTTAACTCAAGAATGGCGATTGGCACCATGCTGTAAATAAGAACTGCCATAATCGTTAAGAATCCCAAGAAAACAAGAATTGTGCCCAATAGCCTTGGTATTCTCCAGGCTTCCAGTCTGATAACCAGGGCATCTAAAGCCGATGAAAGGAAAATAGCTAAAAGTAAAACTGTAACGGCGTTCCTCGCAAGGTAAAGCAGAACAACGAAACCCAACATAATGAGCACCCGCCATAGAGTTGTCCAGGAAATTTCAACGTTTAAACGATTCACTGGAATCAGTTTAATCTAATTTGAGTATATTCTGCAATGCCTCTTTGTCTTTGACGGGCCCAATAATGGCCAGGTTAAGCTTGCTGTTTTGGAATATTTCTTGGGCTAGGGTTTGTATGTCCCGAGACTTTACGGCATTAATTTTTCGTTCCAATTCCTTGGGAGTCAGGCTCTCGCCGTTCATTATTTCTTGTGTTCCGTAAAACCTGGACAAGTCATCGGATGTTTCAAGCCCTATCATAAGACTACCAACGAGATGGTCTTTGGCCCTCTTAAGTTCTTCTTCCGGAACAAGCTCATTCTTCAGTCTTATAAATTCGTCTATTATCGCTTTGACAACCACGATTAATTTATCGTGTCCCACGCCGGCAACGGCAGATAGACATCCATGGTCCAAGGACAGTTCTGTCTGGCTACCTATTTGATAAGCCGCGCCCATTTCTTCTCTGATTTTTTGGAAAAGTCGGGAACTCATACCGCCGCCCAGTATATCCGATAGCACCTCCAAGGCGTAACGTCTCTTGTCAAAAACATCAAAAGCTCTCACTCCCAGAACCAAATGAGTTTGGTCGGATTCTTTAAATTTAATTTCTATTTGAGGAGTAGATTGATTCTCTACCGTCTTTTTCTTTAAAGACTCTTTCCCGTGAGGAATGCCGGAGAAAATACTTTTAACCTTATCAATCACTTCGGCTTCGTTGAATTTTCCGGCAATAATAATCAAAGTGTGTGGAGCGATGTATCTTTCGCTTCTGTATTTCAGGAAATCTTCCCGCTTTAACTCCCGAATAACTTCTTTCCTGCCGGCAACGTCCCAACCGGCCGGCTGGTCGCCGTAAAGCAGATTCATAAAGATTTCGTGAATGCGGTGAGTCGGCAGGTCTTCGTAAAGATTAATTTCTTCTATAATCACGCCCCGCTCCTTATCAATCTCCTTGGGGTCAAAGACTTGATTTAAATAAATATCGGAGACAACATCCAAAATTTTGTCCAAGTGTTTGGCTTCGGCTTTGGCGTAGTAACCGGTAACTTCACCGCCGGTAAAAGCGTTATAAGCGGCGCCGATACTATCGAGTTCGCTTGTTATATGAAGCGCGTTAGGCCTTTTAATCGTGCCTTTAAAGCACATATGCTCCAGAAAGTGCGATAAGCCGTTAATTTCTTTGGTTTCATACTCGGA
>MHJB01000033.1:6025-6558 GCA_001817805.1 Candidatus Colwellbacteria bacterium RIFCSPLOWO2_12_FULL_43_11
TATAGTGAAAATACGCAGGCCGTTATCCAAGACCAGCTTATTCGAGGCCATCCTTTAAATAAGGGATTAAGTTTACTAACGATATCCTTTCTTGCTTCATGGAATCTCTGTCGCGGACAGTCACGCCCTTCCCTTCCAGGGTCTCGAAATCAATTGTTACGCAATAAGGCGTACCGATTTCGTCCTGGCTATAATAACGCTTGCCGATATTTCCCCTTTCATCCCAAGCAGTAACGAATTCTTTTCTAAGAGTAGAATATATTTCCTTAGCTTTCTCCACTAATTCAGGCTTATTCTTCAGAAGAGGAAAAACAGCAACTTTATAAGGAGCAAGTTTTGGTTTAAGTTTAAGCACAACCCTATCTCCTTCTTCTTTGTAAGCATCGCAAAGTACAGCTAAGACCGAACGGTCCACTCCCCAAGTAGGCTCAATAACATGCGGATAAAATTCCTCTCCGGTTTCCGCGTCTTTATACGGGGCTTCCTTAAAATGATTCTTTAAATCAAAATCGGTGCGGTAAGCCAAGCCGTAA
>MHJB01000034.1:0-743 GCA_001817805.1 Candidatus Colwellbacteria bacterium RIFCSPLOWO2_12_FULL_43_11
ACCAATTTAACATTGTAACTATTAACAGCCAGATTCAAACTTTCTTGAATTCCGCTACGGGCATACCTCCCATTGGCACGGCTTTTGCAAATGCCTTCTCTGGTATACTTGGAGCCGTAATAAGTGTTGGGGCTTCATTGCTCCCAGGTCTACCCGACCCCACCATAGACCCCTTAGTCACACTTGGCACAACTCTTATAGGAGCGGTGATTGGGAATATGTTTTTAAGTGTGTTGTCCATATTCTTCTCTAGCGCCTTAACCATAATAGGAGCCCTGACTTTAGTCGGGATATTTCTTTTTCTAATCGCCCGCTACGTCGCTCTGGTAATACTCATTATATTTATGCCGATTGCCTGGATTGGACTTATTTTCCCAAAGTTGAATCTGGGGACCACGAATCTTTGGGGAGCTTGGTGGCATAACTTTTTGAAATGGGTTTTCATGGGTCCGCTTATCGTCTTCTTTCTATACTTAACAAATATAATTATAACCAACTTAACCATTACCCAGGTTGGTGGCGCCTTTAACGGAATTGCCCAACTGATAGTTCTTGTTATGTTTAGCTTATCAAGCCTATGGGTGGCCAATAAATTGAGCATAGCCGGCGCTCAGATAATGTACGGCGTAGCATCTAAAGCCATAGACAAAGGTATAGCTGGCGCCAAAAACACCGCTACCAATATAGCCACGGCTCCACTTAGGTCGGAAGCTGGACAGAAAATAAGTCAGGCCATGGCCAGG
>MHJB01000034.1:824-10374 GCA_001817805.1 Candidatus Colwellbacteria bacterium RIFCSPLOWO2_12_FULL_43_11
GGGCAGCCGTAGCGGCTGAATTAGCGAAAACCGGCGATCTTATGGACCCCGAAAAAGAACTGAATTCACGAACCAGGGGGGCCTTTATGAGACAGGGCATGGGTAAGGCATATGAAGATCTAGAGAAGTTCTCTCACGCGACAGAAAAATCTATTGCCGCCATAGCCAGCGAAAACTTTGAGGCCGCAACCGAAGAGCTTGCTAATATGTATTCAAAAACTAAAGGCGCTGACTTCAAAAAATTAATAAAATTCTCCGATATATTCAAGAAGCCCCTTGCTGAGCAGGAAGTCCACATAAACGCGTTGTTTAAATCTAAAAATACGGATGCTATCGGGGGAGCGTTTCAATCTCTGTCTTACGAAGACCAAAAAAAGTTCTTAGGCTTTAAAAATGGTATACCAGAGTCACAGTTGTCATACGAAGTGAAAGATTACTTAACTAACGGTCCTGGAGCAAAAATTTTCAAAGAGGCAAAGGGGAGAGAAGACAACCCGGTAGATGACCTACAAAGACAAGTTGACGACCTAAAATCAAAGAGTGAAGATAGTTAAACTATGAGCGTTGATTACTTAAAAGTTTTTAATAACCTACCGGAAAATGTCCAAGATGTAATTCTTTCTAAAGATACTGCTCAAAAGATAAAAGATATATGCATAAACCAGGGCATTAAGGAATCTGTAATTCCTGTTGTATCCGAATTGGTGGGAGATGTTTTGATGGGCATCTTGCAAGAACCGGCCCTAATTCAACAGCTGACCGAGAAAGCCAATATTATCGGTACTGCATCCAAAGAAATTGCCGACGCTATATCCAGAGAGGTGCTGGCACCCGTGAGAAGTAGTATCCCAACCAAAATCCCAGACACAAATGAAACGCCCCCAATCCCCCCGTATGAGCAAACACCTCTTAGGCCTTCTTTCGCTAAAGATGAGTCTTTAGAATTTTTGAGAACTGGTAAATTGCCCAAGCCACCTACGCCCCCCGCAACTCCGACGCCTACTCCAAGTCCTGCCCCCCAACAATTTGAAAAGCCCATAAAAGTTACGCCTTTAACCGTTAATTTTACTCCTTCCACAACCTCTCAAATCACAAGTAAACCGATTGAACAAGCCATAAAACCGGTCGCTCCTACTCCAGCCACGATAACCCAAGCCGCTCCTCCACCGCCCCCATCAATTACACCGGCACAACAAACACAAGCCCCCGTATCACAACAAGAAACGAACAAACAAGAAGTTAATATAGAGCCCGGGCACGAGGCTCCGTTTATAATGCACAAAGAAGAGGAGGTCCAAGCAAACAAAGAAAAGCCGTCTCCTTATAGTGTCCAAAGACCAACGTTTTATAAACCGGTTTTTAGCGAAGAGTATAAAACTGTCTTAGGCGGCAATAAAACCGCGAGAGTTGAACTTGGGAGCGAAGAAGAAAAGCCACGTTCATCCGAAGTTTATAAAACTCCGAGCCAAGGCCCGAGGGTTGTCCACTATTCCGAGTTCCGGACCGAAGTAAGCCCCTTTGAAAACCAGAATAAAAACCAATTGCCGGCCCAGCCGTCTCCAAAAGAATCGGTTCTCCCCGCGACTCCTCCAGCCAAACCAACCGAAGTTCACCCCAATAACATTATCGATTTAAAGGATCTTCCGTTAAAATAGTTCGACCATTCGATAAAGCTCAGGATAAACAAGCCAACTCATAAATAAATTAAATGCAATTCCAAGTACCCCAATTCATAGAAACAGAAGACAAGGTCGTCGGGCCCTTCACTTTAAGGCAGTTCGTTTATGTGGCCATTGCCGGAGTATTGGGCTTTACTCTCTTTTTCGTTCTTAAGTTGTGGCTGTGGTTCATTATTGTGATTATTTTATTCTCGGTTAGCGCCTCTGTTGCTTTTATAAAAATAAACGGCCGACCGATGGCAATCTTTATCCAATCGGCCTTCAGTTATATTTGGAGCCCCAGGATTTACACGTTAAAGCCCGGCTCAAATCAGCCGGTCATAAATAGAGAGACCAATAAGATTGAAAAGAGGACGATTCCTGTCTTGGGCGGCATTAAAAGCCTACTTGAGAAAATGAATACCTCAAAAGATGCCGTGCCCAAAAGAGAAAGGACCATAGCCCCAACGAGCTTTATTCTTTCTCAAAAAGAAATTAAGGAACGGTACGAGGTGATTAGAAGGGGCACCGGAGAAAGAGAGATGGCTAGACGCATTGATTACAGATAATAACTAGTTTTCTATTTTGGGTTATAATTAAATTATGGCAGACGCTCCACAAACAGCTAGAACTCAGCAGTTTGTTCAAATCAGAGAAATAAAGGATGGTGTTGTCTTAATTAAGGGCGGCGGTTTAAGGCGCGTGGTTTTGGTTGACGGCCTTAACTTCGATCTGAAATCCGAAGAAGAACAAAACATTATAACTTACGCCTATCAAAACTTCTTAAACTCAATCGACTTCTCTGTTCAGATTGTTATCCACTCAAGAAAACTGAATATTGAGGATTATCTTAAAAAACTTGGGGATCGCCTTGAAAAAGAAGAAAGCGAGCTATTAAAAACCCAGATCAGCGAATACCGGGAATTCGTTAAAGCTTTTGTGGAAACCAACGCCGTAATGACTAAAAGCTTTTTCTTGGTTGTGCCTTACGACCCGGTTTCCATCTCACAAAGCGCGAGCTCAATAATGCCTAGTTTCTTGGGTGGTGGAAAAAATAAAAAGGAGGACGCCCCTGATGCCGGGATACTCCCCAGTCACCGAGAGCAGCTTAATCAAAGGGTTGAACAGGTTGTAACGGGTCTTCGCCAAGTAGGTCTAAGAGCCATTAGTTTGGAGGACTCCGAACTTCTGGAGCTTTTCTATAATTTTTATAATCCTTCAACCATCGAGAAAAGAGAGATAAAAACCGGCCGCGAAGAAGGCGGCGCGAAAATAGAGGACATTATCGCGCCCGTATCGGTGGAAGTTAATCCCAATCATTTAGTACTGGGTAATAAGTTTTCTAAAACGCTTTTCGTTTTGGGTTATCCCCGTTATTTATCAAGCGGTTGGTTTTCTCCAATTATTAATCTACCGGAGCTGAGCGACGTATCTATATTTATCCATCCGGTAGATACCGGTATCGCTCTCAGGAACTTGAGAAAGAAGGTCACGCAAGTTCAGTCACAAGTGGCCTCGAACCAAGAGAAAGGCCTAGTAAGAGACCCCGTTTTAGAAACCGCCATGCAGGACATAGAGGGACTACGAGATTCTTTACAACAAGCCAGAGAGAAACTCTTTAACGTAAGCGTATATATGACGATATATGCCGACTCGGAAAAAGACCTAAACCGACTGGAAGCCGAAATTACCAATATACTGGACGCCAAACTGATTAATATGAAGCCTGCTAACTTCCAACAAATTAACGCCATGAACTCCGTGGTGCCACTCTGTACCGATGAAATGGAAATACACACTCCACTTAATTCCGGCCCCGTATCGTCTTTTTTTCCTTTCGTTTCGCTTGACCTTACTTCCGAAGACGGCATTCTTTATGGAGTAAATCGTCACAATAATACTTTGGTTATATTCGACAGGTTCTCTATGGAAAACGCCAACATGGTTATCTTCGCCAAGGCGGGAGCCGGTAAGTCTTATGCCACCAAGTTGGAAGTTATTAGGTCCCTAATGACCAACACTGATGTTATTATCGTGGACCCGGAAAACGAGTATATTCCACTCGCCAAGGCCGTTGGAGGGAGTGTTTTTAGGATTTCGCTTGATTCCGAAAGCCATATTAATCCCTTTGATATCCCTATTATTCCAGAGGACGAAGAGCCTGGGGAAGTTTTGAAGTCCCATATAGTTAACGTTACCGGCCTCTTGAAATTGATGCTGGGCGAAATCACCCCCGAGGAAGAAGCTATGCTTGACCGGGCCGTGACCGAAACCTATGCCTCAAGAGACATAACGCCGGATAAAGATTTTTCAAAGATCGCTCCGCCTCTTTTGGAAGACTTGGAAACCGTTCTAGCCGGGATGGCCGGCGGCAAAGGCATGGCCGAAAGACTCTATCGGTTTACTAAAGGCAGTTACGCCGGCTTTGCCAATAAACCAACCAATGTTAATGTTGCCAATCGTTTAATAGTTTTCTCAATTAGAGACTTGGAAGACGAGTTGCGCCCCATCGCTATGTACATCATCTTGAACTTCATCTGGAATCTGGTGAGAGCTCAATTGAAAAAGAGAATCATGTTAATCGATGAGGCTTGGTGGATGATGAAATATCCCGACTCCGCTTCTTTCCTTTTTGGTCTGGCCAAAAGAGCCAGAAAATACTATTTGGGAATTTCTACCATCACGCAGGACGTGGAAGACTTTATGAATTCGCCTTACGGTAGACCAATTATCACCAACTCTTCATTACAACTGCTTTTAAAACAGGCCCCAGCCACAATTGATATCACGGCTAAAGCTTTTAACTTAACCGATATTGAGAAAAACTATCTATTGGAAGCCGATGTTGGACAGGGATTGTTTGTAGCCGGCCTGAAACGAGCCGCTATCCAAATAGTTCCGTCTTATTTTGAAGATAAGCTCATCACCACCAACCCCAAGCAAATCTTGGAAATGAAGGAGGGTGAAGCGTTATAATTAAAATATGATTAAAGCAGCCTCGGCTCAATCTCTCAACTTAGTTCAATCCTTAAGCGGTACCGGTATTCTTGGCGGTATGAGTATTAATGATATTTTCACTTGGGCCATCGGTATAGGAGGAGGAGTGGCCCTGGCAATAATGATTTTCGGGGGCGTGATGTATATAGCTTCCGCCGGCAACTCCTCAAGACAAGGAGACGCTAAAGACCGGATCAAGGCTGCTATCTACGGCCTGATATTACTGGCTGTGGGCTATTTAATCTTAAACACCATTAACCCGGCTATCCTGGGACGCTAGTTATTAAATCGCTTTAACTACCACGAAACGGTCCTTGCCCTCACCAACGCTCTCGGTAGCGACATCTGGTCTCATGGAGAGTTCTGCGTGTATCAGTCTCCTCTCGTAGGCATTCATAGCCGGCAAATTTACCGACTCTTTGGTCGCTATAGCGCGTCTCGCGGCGGCCTTCGCCAATTCAATAATCAGTCTCTCTCTTTCTCTCCTGTAATTATTTACATCCACTACTACCGGTTCTATGCCCATTTTCTTAGCCATCAACCTGGCAATTCTATTTAGATTCAAAACAACTGAGGGTAAGCGAGTGGTATTCAAAAACTCGTCTTCGATCGTTATAGAGAGAAGTCTCGTTTCTTCGGTAACTTCCAATTGTGAGCTATTAAAGCCCATCAACTCTACTAATTTACTTAGTTGTTCCTTTAAGTTCTCCATGGCTAAAAATTCTATTAACAATAATTTGCTGCAACAAAGAAAAGACCGTGGTAACTAACCAATAGAGCCCAAGCCCGGCCGGTAAATTAAAAAGAATCACCGCCGTTAAAACCGGTCCGATATAAACCATGTTACGTCCCATTCTTTCGGTCTGATTAAGTTCCTGGCCGGGCTTTAATGGCGGTAAAGACAGCTTTGATTGAAAGTACTGAAGCACCGTAGCCAGGGCTGTTATAAAAAGGCTTTTGCTCGTAAGGTCAACTAGACCTAAAAATGTATAATGAATACTCTCTGGACGACTCACAAAAGAATACAGCAAACTAAAAGCTCCTTCGTTTACCCCGCCGTTAAACATTTTAAAAAGAGCAAAGAGTATTGGAAGTTGAATCAGTATTAATATTATCGGCATCAAGGGGTTTGCCTTGTTGCTGGAATAAAGTTCCAGGATGGCCCTGGTCTGAGTCTCTTTATTATCTTTGTGTTTATTCTGAATTTCCTTAATCTGCGGTTGCAGATTTTGCGTTAACCTCTGATGCCGAAGAGATTCGTGGAATAGAGGAAAAAGAATAACCCTGATTAAAAAAGTCAGCAGGATTATGGCCAAGCCCAAGTCCTGAAGGGCCACGGAGTTATAGAGAATTATTAGGCCGTTGAAAAGTGGTTTATATAAGACCTCGTTAAATAAGCTGCTCATACTTTACAAGTAAATCTCTCAGTTCTTTGATTGTAAGTTTTATAATAGGCGGTTTGAGGATTATAAGCAAATCATCACTCTCGCCAATTTTTGTTTTCGTGAATGATAGATTAAGAAACCTTCTCCTGAGGTAATTTCTTCTGGTAGCGTTTTTAGAAACGTGTTTATTTACCAAAACACCCAAACGGTTGTGCTTAAGACCGTTTTTGTGGCTTTTAACCGTAATGTTGGTGTCAGAAAAAACTACCTTGGCGTTTTTAGGGAAAAGTTGTATGGGAACTCGTAGTTTTTTAGCGAGCATTAAACAGTAACTCTACGCCTACCCTTCTTAATTCTCCTTTTGATTACCTTGCGGCCACCGGCACTCCTTGATCTCTTTAAGAAGCCGTGGGTTCTGCCTCTTTTTCTCTTCTTCGGTTGATAAGTTATGGACATGTTTAAGATTATATCAGAAGAGTTTTAAGTTATCCACAGTTAATCAACAGTTTGGGGGCTTTGTCAGTATTTGACTCTTGTTAACGCCCAATCAATAATTAGAGCGATGATTAACGAGGAACTTTGGCAATCGGTCTTATCGGAGATGGAACTACAGGTTTCGAGAGCCAACTTCCTAACCTGGCTTAAAAACAGCCGCTTGGTTGAAAATAGTGACGAGTATATAACTATCGCCCTCCCCAATCACTTTGCCAAGGAATGGGTAGAGACAAAATACGATAAATTAATTCTGGGTTCCGTAAGAAATTTTATAACTTCGGTCAAAAAGGTTGAATACGTTGTAGAGGGCGGACTCGTAAAGGCCTCCATAACACATAAAGTACGCCAGGTCTTAAATGATAAGCAATTAGCCATTGAGGAATTTAAAGTTGACCCGGAAACAAATCTAAATCCCCGTTACAACTTAAATTCTTTTGTGGTCGGTTCCTCTAATGAGCTGGCTTACTCTGCGGCGACAGCTGTGGTGCAAAGTATCGGCTCAAAATATAATCCGTTGTTTATTTATGGCGGTGTCGGACTGGGCAAAACCCATTTAATTCAAGGCATGGGAAATGAAATTAAAAACCTCCATAAAAATAAAGTTAAGGTAAAATATGTCACTTCGGAAAAATTCACGAACGACGTAGTCACGGCCATCAGAAACCGTAGGGGTGACGATATTAAAAATACTTACCGCAATATTGATGTTCTGATTATTGACGATATTCAGTTTATCGGCGGCAAAGAAAAAACCGAGGAGGAATTTTTCCACACCTTTAACGCTCTGCACGAAAACAACAAACAGATAATTATTTCCTCCGATAGACCGCCTAAAGCCATCCCCATACTTGAAGAGCGCCTGAGGTCCAGGTTTGAAGCGGGCCTCATAGCTGATATAAGCCTACCGGACTACGAAACCAGGGTCGCAATTATAAAGAACAAAACGCAGGAAAGGGGTGCGGCGCTGGACAACGAGTCTATTGACCTAATAGCCAAGAGGGTGCAAAAAAACATTAGGGAAATAGAGGGGGTTTTAAATAAAATTGTCTTCTATCAAACAAGTTACCAAAAGCCCATCTCTATTGGACAAGTAGAGAAAATAATCTCCGAACTGGCGGAAAGGTCCAGGGCCAACATCAATCCTAACCAAGTTATAAAGGCCGTGGCGAGCTTTTTTGAAATAGCCGCGAATGATTTAACGGGTAAGTCCAGAAATAAAGAATTTATCGAAGCGCGACAGATAACTATGTATCTATTGCGGGATATGCTTGATATGTCATATCCCTATATAGCCAATAAAATCGGCAAGCGCGACCACACTACCGTTATTTACGCCTGCAAAAAATTATCTAAAGATTTGGATAAAAATCAGCCGCTGATCGATAAGTTTACGGCCATAAGAGAAATGATTAATAAGATGGGGTAATGTTGTTGATAAACTGTTTAATGATTTGTTCTGTTTTTAAAATTATAATAAAGAGTGTTGATAAGAGAGCGACTTATAAACAATTCATCAATAAGAAATAAATAGAAAATAATTAATACTAGTAAGGATAAAATCGTATTTTACCGAATTATCCACAAGACTAACTATAACTATAATGAAATTAATAATATTAAAGAACCACTTAAAAGCCGGCCTCGACGCTGTGGGTAGGGCCGTCACTTCCAATTTAAATTTACCGGTCCTTGGTAATATTTTAATTAAAACAACCAACAACCAAATAAAGCTTTCGGCAACCAACCTGGAAATAGCCATCACTAAAAGTGTTTACGGGAAAATAATCGAGGATGGTAGCATCACCATCCCCTACGGCGTCTTGGCGAATATAATTAATAACGTCTCAAGCGAAAGAATTAACCTAGAAACCAAACAAAATAATCTTATAATCAAAACCGATAATTATGAGGCTAAATTATCCGGTATCGCCGAATCGGAGTTTCCGATAGTGCCCAAAGTAAAAGAGGGTAAAGAATACTTGGAAATAAACGGCGGCCTTCTCAAAGACAATGTTGAGCGGGTGATAATTGCCGCCGGCATCTCTGATTTGAGGCCGGAAATAAGCGGCATGCTTTTTAGAATAGAGTCTTCGGAGTTAAAACTGGTAGCTACAGATACTTTTAGATTAGCCGAAGGCAAAATTCCCAACTCCCAAATTAAAAATAATTTTAAACAAGGGATGGACGTCATCGTTCCCCTAAAAACAGCCCAAGAAATATCTAAAGTAATTGATGCCGAGGATGCGGTAGAAATTCACATTGATAACAACCAAATACTTTTTAAGACCAAAGAATTGGAAATGGTTTCAAGATTAATAGAGGGTAAGTTCCCGGATTATAATTCCATCGTTCCTAAAGACACCGACATACAGGTTTCGACCACTAAAGAAGACTTTATAAGTGCTCTTAAATTAACCGGCTCATTGGGGTCAAGGATTAGCGAAGTTAAGCTTAAAACGGGCAATAAAAAGGTTTTAGAGGTTTACTCGAGTGATAACGCTTTGGGAGAAAACAACTACCTCGTACCGGCCAAAATAAACGGCGCGGAGTCGCAAATTTCTTTTAATTGGAGATTCTTATTGGACGGCATAAAAGCCATAAGCGGAGATCAGGTGCTAATCGGATTAAACGGCGAGAGTAAGCCGGCGATGATTAACGCTCCGGGAGACGCCACTTACTTTTATGTTTTGATGCCCATTAAACAATAAGGCAACGGGTCTATTTAAATATAATAACCTCTTTACTCGATTGCAATCCGGATTCATTGGTAGCCCTCACTACTAAAATGTTTTGAACGTCGGCATTGGCGGGTCTTATAGTTGATTTATAAGAGTAAGAATTCCCCAAATCCTTTACCAGGCTTTCTACCAGGATATTATTAAAATAAACTTCCAGTTTTGTTATTTTAGAGACGGACCTTATGTCGGCCTCCACCTGAACCTCATCTTTAATAAAATCGCCATTCTTAGGAGTTACCAGATCCAAACTTATTTCTCCGGTCGAGACACTCTCTGA
>MHJB01000034.1:10397-10967 GCA_001817805.1 Candidatus Colwellbacteria bacterium RIFCSPLOWO2_12_FULL_43_11
TAGTCGTTTTAAACCTATTAAGATCAACTTGATTATAAATCAGCCAATTTTTAACGCCCGTTTCCCAGTTATTAAACTGAGAATCATTAACTCTGCCCAAATAATAAAGTATCTCGTGGTACTCTCCTTGAACTAACTCCCCCCTTATAACCGGGTTAGAGCTCGAAACCGGGTCCGGCCTGGGGAAGGTTTCTAAATCTTTCTTAGGCAGAACCTTGGTCATAAAATCATGCCAAATAGGCACAGCCGCCAGAATACTACTTCCCTTACTTTTCAGCGGCTCCCGGTTATTATTACCAACCCATATACCACCCACCAGGTTTGGAGCATAGCCAATTGTCCAAGCGTCTCTGTAGTCATTGGTTGTGCCGGTCTTAAGAGCTATCTGATATCCGGGCACCTGGGTTAAGCCCAGGCTTGATGAGTAAAGTGGAGCCCTTAAATCAACATCGGACAAAACATCGTTTACCAATCTCACATAATTAGGCTCAATAACCTTAGCGCCCGCATCGTTATATTCTTCGAGTGTTTTCCCGTCTTTGTCTTGAACCTTAAGCACCACCGCCTGTT
>MHJB01000034.1:10975-11293 GCA_001817805.1 Candidatus Colwellbacteria bacterium RIFCSPLOWO2_12_FULL_43_11
ACCCCATCAGCCGCCAGAACGGAGTAAGCGCCCACCAACTCAGAGAGCCTGACTTCTCCGCCTCCCAAGGTTAATGACAAACCAAACCGGTTTTTATCGCTTAATGTATTTATTCCGAAAGACTTAAGATTTTCCAGGGTTCTATCTAAAGTACCAAGATAGAGAGTTTTAACTGCCGGTACGTTAATTGATTGTGCCAAAGCCTCCTGCATAGTCACCGGCCCTCTAAAGTGTCCATCAAAATTCTCCGGGTGATAGCACTCTTTGTTGTCGTTCCTAAAGTCAACCGTAGCCGGGCAGTTAGAATTGCCAGAAGCG
>MHJB01000034.1:11317-19084 GCA_001817805.1 Candidatus Colwellbacteria bacterium RIFCSPLOWO2_12_FULL_43_11
ATAGTGTCCGGTGTAAGTCCTTGCTCCCAAGAGGTCATATAAACAAAAGGTTTCAACGCGGACCCGGGTTGTCTCAGGCCTTGCGTAGCTACATTAAATTGTCCGTCAAATTTACAAGTCTTGCCGCTTTGGCAGTTTTTGGGGACCGATGCGGCAAAATAGTTTTTACTTCCGACCATAGCCAATATTTGTCCAGTTGCCGGGTCCTCGGCAACGAGCGCGGCATTTTCTCCGCCGTAAAGATCGCTATTCCTCTTAACTCCGTCCTGTATGGCCGTCTCCGCTACTTGCTGCATATCCCAATCTAAAGTGGTCGTTATTTCCAACCCACCGGCTTCCAATAAGTCTTCTCCATACTTTTCTCTTAAATAATCTTGAACGTAAAAGACAAAATGAGGAGCCTTAATACTCGATGTAGGCTGAGCCGCCACTTTAGGTTGATTATCTCCGGCTAAAGTTAGTTGGGCCTCGTCAATATATCCCAACTCATTCATTCTCTTTAAGATAAACCTACGCCTATCTTCCAGTTCGTCCGTGTGATTTCCCCATGGCGAATAATAGCTCGGGGCGTTGGGCAAAGCGGCTAAAAGTGCCGCTTCGCTTAGCGTTAGATCCTTCGCCTTTTTATTAAAGAAAGTCCGGGCCGCGGCCTCTATCCCGTAACTATTACCTCCGTAAGGAACCTGATTTAAATAAAGGCTCAATATCTCGTCTTTCGAGTAGCGTCCCTCGAGCTTCCAGGCCAGGGCCAGTTCTTTTATCTTTCTGGTTAGAGTTTTTTCATCGCTCAAAAAAGCCTTTTTGGCCAGTTGCTGCGTTATTGTTGAGCCGCCTTGTACCACTCCACCCCTTATAATATCGGTAAATATAGATCTCACGATGCCGCGCCAATCAAAGGCCGGGTGGCTGTAAAAAGCGTTATCTTCAACGCTTATAGTAGCTTGTTTAACAAAATCGGGAATATCCTCGAAAGGGATTACGGTCCTTTTTTCTTCTCCGTGTATCTCATAAAGCAGAACTTCTCCGGTTCGGTCATATATTTTCGTAGATTCTATAACGCTTCTTTGGGTTATTTCCTCGGCATCGGGCAGATTGCGTACGGTATAAAAAAAGAAGCCCACAGCTAAAAAGGCGCCCATCGCCAAAACGACCAACAATCTAATAAAAAGTTTCATAGACAATACGTACACTTAATTTATAAGCCCCGCACCCTTTACTGTAAAGGATAAAAGGTGTTGGGTAAACAAAACCTCCCCCTAAATTAATCTGGGGGAGGTCTTTATTTTTTATCAACCGGAGTCTTAAAAGCCCTCTTCTTCCTTTTCTTCTTCGTCCTTCTCCTCATCCTTTTTCTCCTCGTCCTCCTCCTCCTCTTCGTCTAGGCTGGGCTCCTTCTCTACTTTCTCTACCTCTTCTTCCTCTTCCCCATCCTCTACGGAGAAATGAAGAATTTTAGTTTCTATAGCCATATTAATTTTTATATTCGGACGACCTTTTTATTTTTCAGCCCCAGATATCCTGGAGCAAGCTATTACAGGGCAAGTATATACAAACATTTTTATGTGTCAACCCCTTTAAACATCAGCTCCTGTGGAGAACAATAGGCGCTTTGAGGCCGCTTCATCTCTAACGGGGAGAGCCCCTCTCGAAAGACGCCCTAATAGCTGCCGCTAGTGCATCGGAGGCATCATCGGGTCCGCTGATTTTTCCTATCTTTAAAGTAAGACTTACATAATGAGCCACCGTTTTTTTATCGCTGCTACCGGACCCGGTGACCGCTAACTTGATTTCATTAGGACTGAACTCCATTATTTTTAGGCCGTGTTGATTTAAAATAAAAAGTATTATGCCACGGGACTCGGCTACCGCCATGGCCGTCTTTTTATTCTTGGCAAAATAGAGTTTTTCTACCGCGGCCAAATCCGGTTTATATTTTTTTATTATTCCGGATAGCTTTCTATCCAAAATTGAAAATTTAGAATTCTCCCTGCCGGGCTCTATTAAGCCGTAATCCAAAAGCTCAAGCTTTGACCCGGTTTTTTTAATTAAACCGTAACCGATTCTCGTTGTTCCCGGATCAATACCTAAAATAATTCTATCCCGCACCTTTCCTGGATTATTTTGCGGAGCGAGTCCATGGAGGCCAGGTCTGTGCTTAGGAAAAGTGCGGGATTTAGGCGTTGGTGGAGACTTTTTGTGTGTCTTCATATTCTTCTAAAACTTGAACCAAAGCGTAGAGCTTTGTTTTATCTTCTTCATTAAGTGCTTGTTTGAATTTAGGCTGCCACAATTCTCCCGGTTTAGGCAGGTCAAAGGCCCACTTAACGCTTCCGGGGTCGGCGAACTTAGCCCCCTCATTGCTCAATATCGCTTTAATCTCGTTTATGGTTCTGTTTCTATTATCGGTTATGGCTTCGATTATTATGGCCGATCCGGCCGGCCCGTAAGCCTCAATAATAATTTCTTCCAAGTCTTTATTCTCAGTTTGTTTTAGGGCCCGTTCAATATTTTCCTGTGGCACTTGGGCTTCTTTAGCCTTCTCTATCACAGTTCTTAAACGAGGATTAAATTCCGGATTTGATTCGTCTTTGGCGGCAATTCTTATAGCCCTTAAAATTTTTCCAAAAACCTGTCCGCGTTTCTTATCGGTAACCCCCTTTTTATGCTTTATTTGTGACCACTTACTGTGTCCGGACATAAGTCGTAAGAGTATAACCCTTCTATTGGTTAGTATAAAGCAGCCGCTTTGTATTATGATTATATGAATAATGGACTTATCCGGAAAGAAAAAAATAGATGACCAACTAGGGCGTTTCAGACGCGAAGCGGAGGAAAGAGCTGCCCAAAGAAAAGCTAAGGAAGAAAAGATTCCATATTTCAATTTAGCCGGAGCCTCGATTAATCTGGACGCTCTAAAACTTATTTCCGAAGAGAAGGCCAGGGCGGCTAAGGTGGCCATAGTGGATTCCAAAAGAAAGGAACTGGCCATAGTGGTTCATGACCCAAAAAACGCAAAGACTCAAGAATTAGTTGACGAATTAAAAGGAAAGGGCTTCACTCTGAGTTTTTTCATTTCTTCTGTAACCGGACTGGAAAAAGCCTGGGAGCGTTACCAAGAAATAAAGGCGGCGCCGGATAAGGGCGCCTTAGGGGAAGTCGATGTGGGCGGTACGGAGGCTTTCAAAAAAATCGGTTTTGAAGAACTAACTCCAAAACTGAAAGAAATAGAGGATCGCACCGGCGGTTCGTCAACGAGCGACTTACTGGATTTTATCCTGGGCAGCGCCATAGGCTTGGGTATTTCCGATATTCACTTCGAAACGGAAAAAGAAGACACTCTTTTGAGGTTCAGATTGGACGGCATACTCTACGATGTCTATAAGTTGCAGAAAAAAACTTATTCATCCGTATTGAATCGCCTGAAGTTATTATCCGGACTTAAAATCAATGTTGCCGATGCCGCTCAAGATGGCAGATTCAGCACCAAATTTGGCGAGACTTATATAGAAATAAGAACATCGGTTATACCCTCGGAATACGGCGAAACGGTAGTTATGAGAGTTTTAGACCCTAAAACTATATCTCTTAACTTACCCGATTTAGGCTTGAGACCGGATGACCAGGAACTTATTAATTTTGAACTCAAAAAACCAAACGGAACAATTCTCGTTACGGGCCCTACCGGCAGCGGTAAAACAACCACTCTTTACGCCTTTTTAAAGGCGGTTAGAAGTCCCGAAGTTAAAACCATAACCATAGAAGATCCGATTGAATACCATTTGGATGGCGTTTCTCAAACTCAAGTGGACCCTTTAAGTGGTTATACTTTTGCAGCGGGATTGAGGTCAATTTTAAGACAAGACCCCGACATAATTCTCGTCGGTGAAATTAGAGACTTAGAGACAGCCGAAATTGGGATGCATGCGGCTTTAACCGGTCACTTGGTTTTCTCTACTTTACATACCAACGACGCTATCGGTGCCATCCCCCGCTTAATCGATTTGGGAGCTAAGGCCTCAATCATCGGTCCGGCGTTAAATTTAATTATTGCCCAAAGATTAATCAGAAAACTTTGTGAATTTTGTAAGATAGAGACTACCGCAAGCGGTGAAGTGTTAAGTAAACTAAAAAACTTTGTTTCCGGTTTACCGGATAAAACCAAAAAACTTTACGATGGCAAACCGATAAAACTTTTCGAAGCCAAGGGCTGCGAAAAATGCCGCGGCGGATTCAAAGGCAGATTGGGCGTTTATGAATTCTTAAAATGCGATGACGAATTGGAAAGCCTTATCACGAGTGAAGCTACCGAAGAATCAATTAGGCGCGTTGCCAAGAAACAAGGCATGGTGGAAATGCAGGGGGACGGAGTATTAAAAGTAATCGCGGGCGTTACGACCTTCCAGGAAGTGGAAAGAGTAACAGGCCCGATAGAGTGGTTAAGCTAAAAATGGTAGGTCTGCGGGCAATTCCTTGGAGGGAAAGCATGCTCTTTCAAATTAAATCTAAAAGAGTTTAGAATCTGTTAAGGGGAGAGACTCAGCCAAAACCAAGTCGTCCTTTGCCTCAATAGACTCCCGCCCGCAGGCCTACAATTTCTAACTACCTGTAGCGTAACATAAATAAAGATACTTGTCAATATGACAGAAAAAGCCAACAACAAAGAGAAAAAACTTACCGGTTCCATAAAGAATGGTCTTGATGGGGACGAGACTATAGACACCCTGCTCCGTCCCGCGGATTGGGATAATTATATCGGCCAGAAAAACGTTAAGAAAAATTTAAGAATTATTATAGATGCGGCTAAATCCCGTGGCGAAGTAGCGGACCATTTGCTCTTCTACGGCCAAGCCGGTTTGGGGAAAACCACTTTGGCCAAACTTGTCGCCAAAGAAATGGACTCCGCCATTAAAATTACTTCTGGCCCGGCCATAGAAAAAATGGGCGACTTGGCAGCCATACTGAGTAATCTGGAACCCAAAGACGTTCTTTTCATAGACGAGGCGCACAGATTAAACAGGATGGTGGAGGAAGTTCTTTATCCGGCGATGGAGTCAAGAAAGCTTCATATTATTATTGGCAAAGGCGCGGGAGCAAGAACTATTTCCTTGGACATTCCCCCCTTCACGCTTGTGGCCGCGACTACAAGAATGGATCTTTTATCGGAACCGTTAAGGTCCAGGTTTGGCGGCACCTTCAGATTGGATTACTACGACGAAAAAGATATTGAAGCAATTATAAAAAGGTCCGCGTCTATTTTGGGCGTGGGAGCAACCCCCGAGGCAATAAAAGTTTTAGCCGAAGCCGCCCGCTTTACCCCGAGAGTTGCCAATAGGCTCCTAAAGAGAGCGAGAGACTTTATGCAAGTTTATAAAGAGAAGGAGATTAATGAATCCGTTGCCAGGAAAACTCTGGATATCTTGGAAATAGATAATTTGGGGCTCGAGGCCCATGATAGAATGCTCTTATCCATAATTATTGATAAATTTGGCGGTGGTCCGGTGGGCTTGGGTACCATAGCCGCCTCCATCAATGAAGACAGGGGCATTGTGGAAAACGTTTATGAGCCATACCTTCTCAAATTGGGTTTAATCAGAAGAACAACCGGCGGCCGGCTGGCAGAGCCCTCTGCTTATAGCCACCTTGGCAAGAAGACGAACGACAGGCTCTTATGATTTATATCAAAAGCGCCCTGCCTAATCCTACTGGGCCCGATGCCGAAGGCGAGTGGATTAGATTATTTAACGACGGAACTACAGACGCGAGTCTTAAGAGCTGGGTGATAAAAGATACAAGCGGAAAGAAGTTTATTTTTGGAGGCGACACCATAAAGTCCGGAGAAGAGCTGCAGTTAAATTATAGCGATACCAAGCTCTCTTTAAATAACGGCGCAGAGACCCTGACTCTTTACGATGACAAGGGCACAGAGATTGATAGGCTTCAATACGCTTCGGCTTCCGAGGGAGAAACTATTTTAGCTCCGCGCTTTCAGATTATAAAAGAAATACAAGCCGATTCGGCGTCAGCTTTAAATCAAATTACCTCGAGTAAGATTATTGGTGGAAATTATGAACTGTGGCCACTTTTATTGGGTCTGATTTTGGCGATACTGGCCGGATTTATTGGAGGCGCTTTTTATAAAAGAATCAGGGAAGAATTATGAGAATGATTTCCAATAGCCCCCGCACTACTGCGGCAATTGCGAGAGTGCTGGCCAAAGAAGTCTTTAAAGCCAAGTCCCTGGTGGTACTCGGCTTAGTTGGAGAGCTTGGAGCCGGCAAAACAACCTTTATTAAAGCCTTTATTAAAGGCTTGGGCTCAAAAAAGAAAGTTACGAGCCCAACATTTATTATTCTAAGAAGACTGCCTCTTAACGCGAAAAGAGATATCTATCACATAGACGCTTACCGGGTTAAATCAAAAGATTTGCTGCAACTGGGGCTAAAGGAGGTTATGACCAGACGCAATATAGTTTTGGTTGAATGGGCCGAGAGAGTTAAAAAAGTTTTGCCTAAAAACACTATTTGGTTAAAATTGGAACACGGCAACAATAAGAATGAAAGATACATTACTATTAATCGACGCTAATTCTCTTATCCACCGGGCTTACCACGCCTTGCCGCCTTTTACTTCAAAAAACGGCAAACCGGCAGGAGCTCTTTATGGAGTCTCCAGTATTTTATTGAATATTTTTAGAGACGGACTTGATGGTGTAAAACCAAGTTACATCATAGCCGCCTTTGATACGCCGGAACCTACTTTTAGGGATAAAGAGTACAAAGACTATAAAGCGACCCGTGCCAAAACAGAAGACGACCTTATTTCTCAACTTAAAGAGTCACAAAATTTAATAA
Organism: Candidatus Colwellbacteria bacterium RIFCSPLOWO2_12_FULL_43_11; assembly: GCA_001817805.1. Lineage (GTDB taxonomy): Bacteria > Patescibacteriota > Minisyncoccia > UBA6257 > Colwellbacteraceae > 2-12-FULL-43-11. The sequence goes on from MHJB01000034.1 coordinate 18,169, forward strand.
GAGCCTTTGGTATTAAGACAATTGAACTTCCCGGCTGGGAAGCGGACGATATTATCGCTACGCTTGCCGAAAAATTTAAGCGGAGCGAATCAATAGAAAAAATAATGATTTTCTCGGGGGACTTGGATAGCCTCCAAGTAGTTGATGGGAATAAAGTTGTTTCCGTTGTTCCTCAAAAAGGCATAACGAACACCACGACCTATAACGAAGAGGGCGTTATGGGAAGATTTGGCGTTCTGCCTGTCGCCGTCGCCGATTATAAGGGGCTCGTTGGAGATAAATCGGATAATATTCCTGGCGTTCCCGGTATTGGGCCCAAGACGGCCTCAGCCCTAATAAATAAATTCGGCACACTAGAAGCGGCTTACGAAGAACTGGAAAGTATGGGTTTATCGGACCTCAAACTCCAGGCCAAGCTCAAGGACCATAAAGAACAAGCCTTGATGTCTAAAAGACTCGCTCTTCTTGATAGGCAGGCTCCTATTGAAGTAACTCTTAAAGACTTGGGCGAACCGATTGATTTAAAAGGAGCCTCAGTCCTTAGCTACTTGGAGGAACTAGGATTTAAAAGTTTAATAGAAAGGCTAGGCAAGCTATAATAATAAGCAATGCCGAAGAGTGTTAGAAAGTTTTTTTCCGATTTGATGTTGCCGGAGATGAGATCTCTTTGGTTGTTTTTAGTCCTAGTTGTCATATTATTATTTATTGACTACTTTTCCTTTCCCGTTTCTTGGCTGGTTAAACCCATTACCTTTCTGGTTCTGGGAGTTCTTATTCTTTGGAATAATTTGAAGACAGCCAGGTCAAAAGAAGAAATCAAAAATAGTTCCGGAAGATTGAATGATGTAGTGGCTAACCTGAGCGACGGCATCATAGCTTACGATACCAGTTTCAAAGTGCTGGTGGTAAACAAGGC
>MHJB01000035.1:0-24644 GCA_001817805.1 Candidatus Colwellbacteria bacterium RIFCSPLOWO2_12_FULL_43_11
AAAGTGAGGGGGTATAGGAATTTCACAACTAAGGTTTGGAACGCATCAAGATTCGTGATTATGAATTACAAAGAAACCAAAGTTAAATCAAAACTTACCGCTAAAGACAAGAAACATCTGAAAGATTTGGAGGCAGTTAAGAAAAAAGTAGGAAGTTTCTTGGACAAGTACGACTTTAATCAAGCGGGAGAAATTATTTATCACTATTTCTGGCATACCTTTGCCGATAAAGTTCTTGAGGAAATGAAGCCGAGGCTATCAAGTGATAACGAAGCCGATAGGGCTGCCGCTCAAGAAGTCCTTATAACAATATTAAAGTCATCTTTAAAGATGCTCCATCCATTTGTGCCATTTGTGACGGAAGAAGTTTGGGGATTAATGCCAAATGCTCAAAAAGATAAAATGCTCATAGCCGAACCATGGCAATAAACCAGATTTTAATACCGGTTGCCTTGGGCTTTCTCCCGGCCATCGCCTGGCTTATATTTTTCAGTTTGGAAGACCGAATGCATCCGGAACCGAAGAAAATGATTTTAAAGGTGTTTTTGGTTGGTATCATATCTGCCTTAGCCGCAGCGGCCATCCAAATCATAATTCAAGATACCGCTTTCACTTATTACGGCATCAGAGACACCGATAAAATATCCTTCATTATATTCGCGACCATTGAAGAGTTGGTTAAATTCGCAGCCGTTTATTTGACCATAAAGGGCAGTAAATACCTCGATGAACCGGTTGATTTTATGATTTATATGATTACGGCGGCGCTGGGATTTGCCGCGATAGAGAACAGTCTGTTTCTCTCCCAAAAAAGTTCCGAAATAGTATTGGAAATAATGGTTTTAAGAGCTGTCGGGGCGACACTGCTTCATGCCCTAGCGTCGGGCTTTGTGGGCTTCTATTGGTCCAGGCGTAAAATTGTAATCGGCCTTTTAATGGCAGCGGTATTACACTCGGGATTTAATTACTTAATTTTGAAGTTTAACGAAGCTCCGGTCTACGCTACCGCCATATTAATCTTTGCTTCCTTCTTTCTCTTCTATGATTTTGATATAATAAAAGAAGGAGATGAATGATAAAAATAAAGACAAGGAATTAACCAGCTTGCCCGACGAGAGCGAAGGCCAGCTTACGGTAGATGTCTACCAGACTCCCGATGATATTGTCGTTGAATCTACCATCGCCGGAGTTGACGCGGATAATATCGATATAGACGTGACCAGTGAGTCTGTAACTATCAGAGGCGAGAGAAAGCGCGAAGAGAAAGTTCACGAAGCGGATTATTTCTATCAGGAATGTTTTTGGGGCAGATTCGCCCGTTCAATCATATTGCCGCAAGAGATAGACCCCGATAGGACCACTTCCAATATTAAAAATGGCATCTTAACTATCCGTTTACCCAAAGTGCAGCGCAATAGAGCCAAGAAGGTGAGGGTAAAGCCGGAATAGTTTAAAAACTCCTTCTAATATTTAGAGTCGGCAACTTTAACTAGTTACTAAGCCACAGCGTGCCCGAAAAACCACGTTAATAATAAATGAACAAAATAATAAACCAAAAGACCATAATCGCCTTCGCAGTGGTTATTATGGCTTTGGGCTTTTTCGGATTGACTGTTAAAAACAGTAAGGATAGCCAAGTTGTAGATATTGCTCCGGTTAAAACAGAAAAGATAAAAGCGGTGACAAGTTTTTATCCTCTCTACTTTTTTGCACAAAACATTGCCGGAGACAGAGCGGATGTAGTAAATATTACTCCAGCCGGAGCGGAGCCACACGACTATGAGCCGACAGCGAGACAAGTAGCCGAGATTGAAGACAGTAATCTGCTCATTTTAAACGGTGGGAATCTGGAATCGTGGAGTAAAAATATACAAGAGAGTATTGTTGGCAAGAAAACGATACTTGTTACGGCCGGCGAAAGTTTGGTCACCCAGGAAGTGACAGAAGAAGGGAAGGTGGTAACCGACCCTCATTTCTGGCTTTCACCGCCCTTGGCTAAACAAATGATTGATAAAATACTACAAGGTTTTATAAAAGCTGATTTAACCAATGCCGATTATTACATAAACAACTCCGTAAATTTAAAAGCGGAGGTTAACAAGCTTGACGCCGAATACAATTCAGGCTTAAGCAACTGTAAGAGTAAAGATATTATCACCTCTCATGCCTCGTTTGGATATCTCTCGGCCACATACCATTTAAACCAAGTGGCGATTACCGGCATTTCTCCCGATGCCGAGCCATCGCCCAAAGAACTGGCTGAGGTGGCTAAGTTCGCCAAAGAGAATAAAGTTAAATATATCTTTTTCGAAAGCCTGGTGAGCCCAAAACTTTCGGAAACTATTGCAACTGAAGTTGGCGCTAAAACCATGGTACTAAACCCCTTGGAAGGATTAACCACTGATGAAATTTCTCAAGGTAAAAACTATTTTACGGAAATGAGAAGTAACCTTAATAATCTTAAAATAGCCTTACAGTGCACAGAGTAAATCACGCGGACAATATAGTTGAACTTAAAAATGTTTCCTTTAACTACGGTAACGACAGGGTTTTGAAGGATATAAATCTTAATATCCACCGGGGAGATTACCTTGGTATAGTCGGTACAAATGGATCTGGAAAAACTACACTGTTGAAAATAATTTTAGGATTACTCCCCCCTTCGTCGGGCTCGGTAAAGTTATTCGGACAAGATGCCAAGAACTTTAAGGATAGGTCAAAAATAGGTTATGTGCCTCAGAAAGTAACCAACTTTGACGCTAACTTCCCGGCGACCGTTGAAGAAGTTGTGCTAATGGGAAGATACGCGAGGAGGGGGCTCTTCCATTCCATAAAAGAAGGAGATAGAAAGAGGGTTCGTTTCGCTTTAGAGCAGGTAGAAATGGCTAGTTACGAAAACCGCCTAATTGGAGAGCTTTCCGGCGGACAACAACAGAGAGTTTTTATCGCGAGAGCTTTAGTAACGGAGCCCGAAATAGTCTTCCTAGATGAACCGACAACCGGAGTCGATAAAGGAGCACGAGACGAATTCTACCAATTGCTTAAAAAGTTGAATGAAGATTTGAAATTAACCGTGGTGCTTATCACGCATGATATGGAAGGCGTTGCTTATGGCGCAATGCACGTTGCTTGCGTTGACCATACCCTTTTCTTCCATTCATCGCTCGAAGAGTTTTTAAAAGAGACTAAACTAAATGAAAAGTTGGAAAGAGACGCAAGGATTATAGCTCATCATCATCAATGATTAATTTATTTCAGTATGACTTCGTTACTCGAGGACTGGAAGCGGGGCTTATAGTAGGTTTTATAGCTCCGCTAATCGGCATATTTTTAGTACTTCGCCGCTATTCCCTGATTGCCGATACTTTGGCTCATGTTTCTTTGGCGGGAATTGCCTTGGGGCTGCTTCTTGGTATAAATCCAATACTGAGCGCTCTAATTTTTACAATATTTTCTTCTTTGGGTATAGAAAGACTTCGTACTACCAAAAGGACTTATGGAGAGTCCGCCCTGGCTTTATTTCTTTCCGGGAGTTTGGCACTAGCGACAGTTCTATTAAGTCTAGCTAAGGGCTTTAATACTAATTTATTAAACTATCTTTTCGGAAGTATTGTTACGGTAACGCAGAACGACGTTTATGTGATTGCCAGTTTAGCCGTAATTGTGGCAGCTACTATTTATGCTTTGTACAAAGAACTTGTCTATATTAGTTTTGACGAGGAAGCGGCAAGGGTAAGCGGGCTACCGACGAGGGTTATAAATACGGTTCTCATTGTTCTTACTGCCGTTACCGTATCCTTATCAATTCCTGTTGTAGGCGTGCTCCTTATTGCCGCCTTAATCGTAATACCGGTTGTGGCGGCGCTTCAATTGAAGAAAAGTTTCGCCAAGACAATATTCTATGCCGAAATCATTTCGCTCTTCTCGGTAGTGTCCGGAATTATAGTTTCTTTTTATTTTGACCTTTCTACCGGAGGAACAATAGTGCTGATAGTTTTGGGTATCTTCATGCTTCTTTCGTTTAGTAACAGAAATAAATGAATTAAATTCTTTAAATGACAAGGCACCCACGAAAGTGGGTGCCTATCTATGGTGCCCGGAGTGGGAGTCGAACCCACAAGTCCTTTCGAACAAAGGATTTTAAGTCCTTCGCGTATACCATTCCGCCACCCGGGCAATATAACACGGAGGCCTGGGCGGGAATTTCACTGCTCGCATCGCCTAAAGGCGGCTGCGCTTTAAAACCTTGCGGTTCTAATACCTGCCTACCGGCAGGCAGGTTTCCACCACGGGAAAACATTTGTTTTCCCGACCCCTTTCTGGGTTCAATCCCCAACCAGTCCTGAGGCCTGGGCGGGAATTGAACCCGCGTATAAGGGTTTTGCAGACCCTCGCCTTACCACTTGGCTACCAGGCCCTGCCTCTAAATAAGGTAAGGCTAACTATAATTTACTTTTACTTAAGCAATCTTTCAATATTGGCGGCATGCTCCAATCCGCTATCGTACTTAAACTCAATTCTCGGCATCGGCTTAATATTGAGCTTACGATTTAATTTATGTTGGAACTCTCCTTGCTCTTTAACCAGTACTTTCATAATCTCATCACTTCTATCACTAGGAATAACGCTAATACCCACCTCTGCCCGACTTAGGTCGGACGAAACGTCCACATAACTTATTGTAGCCAGCACGCCTACTTCTAAGTCCAAGTCTCTCACGAGAAGTTGGCCAAGTTCTTCGGTGATTAAACTCTCCATGCGCAGCTCGCGATGATTCATTAGAATACTTTAATTTTATCACCTGCTCTCACTTTTGTATCAAGCTCTATTAAAAGACCGCACTCTACTCCTTCTTTCGCCTCTATCACGTCTTTCCTTTTCTCTTGAACATTTATAATCTTACCTTGAGATAAAAACTCTTCGTTCCTCACAAGCCTAAAATCGGAACCGGGCTTAATCCCTCCCATTACAACTTTCCCACCCACAACCTGCTCTTTGCCATCTTGGCTAAAGAATCTTAAAACTTCCAACTCTCCCAAGAAAACCGGACCGACTAAAACTTTTCTGTATTCATCGATAGACTCAACTAACTTATAAATAATATCTGATGTGAAAAGTTTAAGATTCTGAGCCTTGGCTAAGCCTTCGGCAGCTTTATTAACTTTTACCCCGAAACCCACTATCACACTACTTGAAGAAACCGCGCGCTTCACATCCCCGTCAGTTACATCCCCTACCGACATATCTTTAACTACTACCAAGTGACCCAAAACCTGACTCAGAACTTCCAGAGAACCGGATGTATCGGCTTTCAAAACAGCGTTCACTTTATTTTCTTTATTTTCTTCTACAACCGGCTGCTCAACTTTTTCTTCCGGCTTCGTTTCCGGTAAATCCCCCACATAGAACTGTTCACCCGCCAAGGGGATTGATTCAAAACCAAGGACCGTTCCCGGGGATGACGGAGTCAGCTCCTTAACCTTTTCTCCCAAGAAGTTTTCCAGGCCTCTAATTTTGCCTGTAGCCGAGGCGGTTTTAATCTCATCTCCCTGGTTTAAAGTGCCATCCAAGAGCACCAAATGGGCCAAAACGCCGCTCCGCATATCTTTTAATGACTCTATAACAAAGCCTGTCGCCTGGGCCTTGGGGTCGAATCCAAGCTCTAAAACCTCTCCCATAAGAAGAATTAGGTTTAGTAATTCGCTCACTCCCTCGCCGGTTTTGGAAGAAATTCCTTGGAAGCTTACATCGCCGCCCATACCTTCCAGATAAACTCCGGCGGTCATTAAGTCATTTTTAACTTTTTCTACATTCGCTCCGGGTTTATCGATTTTAGTTATAGCTACTATAAATGGAGTTTGGGAGTCGCGGAGAATTTTAATCGCTTCGGTTGTCTGAGGTTTAATGCTTTCCTCGGCTGCCACAACCAAAATAGCGATGTCGGCAACCTTAGCTCCACGCTCTCTCATTTTGGAAAAAGCCTCGTGTCCGGGAGTATCAATAAAAGTGATTCGCTTCCCATCGTGAGTTATTTCGTAAGCGCCCGTTGACTGCGTTATGCCTCCCGCTTCACGACTAACAATATTAGTTTTTCTAATGTAGTCCAGTAGAGATGTTTTGCCGTGGTCAACGTGACCGACAACAACCACTATAGGCGGCCGGGGCAGTGTATTTTTCTTATTGGAGTCACTCATAACTTTGACAAGGTAACAGAAAAAACTGACTAAAACAAGTTTTCTTTAAATAAAAGACGTACTGAAAAGCCTCCTGCTACGGTGCGGAGGCTTTCGAAATGTGGGCATTGAGAAACTATGCATGGCAGACTTGAGCGTCTAACTATCAGATTGTCTGATTGTTTTTATAGCGGATGGGTCCGCAGAGTTACCAAGAGTAGAATCCTAGTAGAGTATTCCGAGTGTAACTCATCAAAGACCTATAGAAAGGATTGAGTCCCCCCTCTATAACGCTAAGTCTGCCGTACAAAACTTCCCAAAGCCCTAAAGTTAAAGAACGTTAATAATACTTTTATATTACCGAAAAACTTAGGCCGAGTCAAATTTAATTGCCGAAATTTATGGACTATTATAAACTAAGCGAAGTTAAGTCCGCCTAAGATGGCGAGACAAGGAAGCGTGGCTGAGTGGTTTAAAGCAGCATCCTGCTAAGATGTTGTACCCGCAAGGGTACCGAAGGTTCGAATCCTTCCGCTTCCGCATCGCTCGATATTGATGCCCTCGTCGTTCAATGGATAGGACGCCTCCCTGCGAAGGAGGAAATCCAGGTTCGATTCCTGGTGGGGGCACACAGATATAAAAACAATGGATTATTACTTAATACTTTATTTCTTTGTTGGAGTTTTACAGGATTTTTTATTGACGCTGAATTGGCGGTTCATCAGTAAGGAGAGGGCTGTCCCAGCCGCATTTTTTTCTTTTGCGGTAACGATTGTGACAATGCTCGTGCTTTATAATATTCTGACTCAACTTGATAAACAGAGAAGCATTGTGGCAATTATAGTTTACGCTCTGGGTATCGGAGTCGGCACAATGCTCGGGATGAAAACAAAGATTGGTTCCAAAAATTAAGCGTGGAAAAAGTCCAAGCCCTGGAATGCGACGAGTCGTTTTCAAAAATAATCCGAGCTGGTAAACTATAAACAAGATGAAACTAAGCAAAACAAAGATAGCCATGTTAATAGCGGTAATTATTATCGCCGGGTATTACCTCTATCAAACCTATTCTACTTATTCTATCTTAAGGTAGAAGCTCTTGGATTTTGGATAAAGTTTAAGGTACTCTTTTTGATGATTTAAAGTGCGAGAGTAGTACAGTGGCAGTACGCTAGCCTTCCAAGCTGGATACGCGGGTTCGATTCCCGTCTCTCGCTCCATAAGTAAAGTGAAGTCAGTTTTAACTGTATTAATTTTTGATAAAAAGGTCTGAATTTGTTATGATCAATTTGTAATGAAAAGGTTAATTGGCGTATTAGTAGTAACGTCCGTAATCGGCATCGGTACTTATTACTATAAGTCTCCATCATCAGATATGAGAGTGGAAGGCTCAAAATCAGCCGCTCCAGCCAATGTGAGCACGCCCCTCACGGAAGAGGCTAAAATTCCAACTACCAATAAAGAAGAAATTAAAAAATTACCCGATTTGGATTCACTTAAGGGATTAGAACAAGAATCAAGCGACTTATTTAACGGCGCCCAAGGGCTACCGGACCAAACAAACTCCGACCCCCTAGAAGACGCCTCTCAGTAAAATAAGGATTCCCTACGGTAACCAAGCGGGGCCCAAACTCGTTTTATATGTTAGAGGACGAACAAAAGCTAGTAAAACAAGCGCAAGATGGAGGGGTTGAGGCTTTTGGTTTACTTTACGACCATTATCTACCAAGGATATATAGGTTCGTCCTACTTAAAGTAAGCCATCGTGAGGATGCTGAAGACCTCTCCCATCAAGCATTTTTAAAGGCCTGGGAAAACATAGAACAATATGATTTCCGAGGATATTCGTTCGGGTCGTGGCTCTATCGCATAGCCAGAAATGTGACGATAGATTACTACCGAAGCGCGAAGACCGAGGTAAGCACAGATAACATCGCCGATTTGATAGAAGAGACTGTTCGCTTAGATTTGGATTTAAAGATGGAATGGGAGGAACTTATGACTGGCATAAAACAGCTTAAAGAGGTAGAACAGGATGTGCTTATAATGAGATTCGTGGAAGACCTGTCTATTAAAGAGACTGCCGAATCCATTGAAAAGAGTGAAGGGGCAGTAAAGCTTATCCAACACAGAGCTATAAATAATTTAAAGAAGATAGTAGTAAAGAAAAAGAAATGAGAGAAACCGAATTACTAAAAAATCTGAGATCGCTTAAGGCTATAGAGCCTTCAAACGACTATGCCATGAGAAGTAAGATGGCTATCCTTAACTATCCCCGTAAAGTGGCCGTGGGGCTGGAAATCGCCGGCCAGGGCGTGGTAGTCCAAAGTTTTAACTTGGGTCTCTCCATGTTATTAACCGCGGCAGTCTTAATAATCATTCTGGGCGGAACCGCCACTATTTTGAGATCTGTATTAATAAATAACTTACCCGGAGCAGATACGGGCAGTTTGGTAAGTGAAGCCGATAATATTACTAAAGACATTGATATAAAGCTCAATGAAGCTGAGTATTACGCCTTAGCGGCCAAGGAGACATCCGTTGCTTTAAGAGAGGCATCCTTAAACGGTCCGGCGCATGCCAATCCCCTGTTAATTGAAAGAGAGGCGGAGAGTTTAAACTTTGATAGCCCCACCAATAACAAAATAGACGATCTATTGAATAAAGCCAGCCAATGAAAATAAAAAAACTGACAACCTTAATACTCGTTGGCGTGGCACTTCTTTATCTGAGGCCCGTTTTGGCCGAAACAACCACTACAGAGCAGACTAAGCCGGTGGACGAGAGTGTTAATGAGCTTCTAGAGATTAGGGACGATACAACCTTAACGGAAGAGGAAAAACTGGTAAAAGAGTTTAATGGCAGAAAAAATATACTTACAGAAGTTATAACCTTATCACTCGATGAAATAATCAAACTTAAGGATAAATTGAAAGCCTTAGGAGAGTTCGAAGACCAAAGTGATGAGAAATTACTACAAGACAAGTTCAACTCTTCGCTTGACGGATACGACGCCTATTACAAAGACCAAACCAAAAAACTGGAAACCTTAACCACAATAGACGAGGCTAAAAGCTTGGCGCAGTCTATAAAAGACTATCGAGAAAATACTTATAACCCGGAAGTCCAAAGTGCAGTGGATTTCATATTGGTTTTCTATAATGACGATGTGTTAAAAACCGCCAACAGCAGATTGGATAAAATGTCCGGCGATATTAACAAGTTAGAAAAGCTGGGTTACCTAAAAGCCGGTACTTTTAGCGCTAAACTCAAAGAGGCCAGAGAGACACTAGCCGATGCGAACGATATGAATAAAAGGGCAAAAGAAGCAATATTGGCTACAGCCCCGAGAGAGCCTAAGGCAGAAACAACCGAAGGAGACGGATTGGAGACTAAGACCGAGGAAGTAACACAGCCCGAATCAACTATCCCTTCAAACGAAGGAGACGCGGAAGTGGAAGTTATACCGACACCTGGTGAGCTCATCACGGGTAGCTTAAATAAAGTTAAAGGCACCTACGAAATATTCTTACAAATAGGCAAAGACTTAAGAAAGGCCTTGGGCCTGAAATAATCAAAAAGCACAAAAAATATCCCCCAAGTTGGGGGATATTTTATTTCTGACTTATCTAGTTTACGGCTTCTTTTAACACTTTAGCGGCTCGGAATTTCGGGGCAATCTTTGCGGCAATCTGAATCTTTTCGCCGGTTTTAGGGTTAATGCCAGCTCGAGCAGCTCTCTTCATAACTTTGAAGACACCGAAGCCAGCGACAGCTACTTCTTCACCCTTACTCAAACTCTTGGTAATTGTATCGAAAAGGCCGTCTACGGCAGCTTCTGCCTGCTTTTTAGTCTGAAGTCCAGCTGCAGCCATTACTGCTTCCACTAAATCTGGTTTTTTCATAATCTTTAATGTAAATTCTTAGTTTTCTCGACCTTTTTTAGTATGCCCTCATTATAACAGATGTTTCCACCTGGGGAAACCCGCCTTGCGTCGATGCAGGCTAGCGAGCATACTCAACCGCCCTTATTTCCCTAATGACGTTTACCTTAATCTCCCCAGGATATTTTAACTCAGATTCTATTTTACCCGCAATATCCCTGGCTAATTGGAGCGCCCTGAAGTCATCAATCTTTTCCGGAGTAACAAAAACCCTAAGTTCCCTGCCGGCGGAAATAGCATAAGCGTCTTTCACTCCCGGGAAGCTCGTTGCAATCTTTTCCAGGTCTTCCAGACGCTTAATATAGTTCTCGAGCGTGCCTCGCCTTGCTCCAGGCCTTGCGGCCGATAAAACATCAGCGGCGGTCACTATGAACGATTCTGGGGTAGAGAATGGATATTCCTCATGATGCGATTGCATGGCGGATATTACGGCGTCGCTCACGCCGTATTTTTTAAGTATTTTTCTGCCCAACTCAACATGCGTGCCGGAAACTTCGTGGTCTATGGCCTTACCAATATCGTGGAGTAAGGCGCCGCGCTTGGCAACTTCGACATCAGCCTTGAGCTCGCCGGCCATCATACCTGAGATATGGGCCATTTCTATAGAATGAGTTAAAACATTTTGGCCAAAGCTGGTTCTGAAATTTAAGCGACCCAAAAGTTGTATGATTTCCTTAGGCAGGTCATAGATGCTTAATTCATGAGCGGCTTGCTCTCCGATTTCATACATCCGCTTCTCCATCTCGCCTTTGGCCTCTTCAACCTTTTCTTCAATTTTCACGGGCTGAATTCTTCCGTCTTTAATCAGCTTTTCTAAAGTAAGTTTAGCCACTTCACGACGCAACGGATCGAAAGACGAAATGAGAATGGTGTTGGGAGTTTCATCAATAATAAGTTCCGTACCGCTAAGCCTTTCCAGGGTTCTGATATTTCTGCCCTCACGGCCGATAATCTTACCTTTTAAGTCTTCTGAAGGCAGGGTGAAGGCCGAAGTGGTGATATCGGCTACATGGCTTCTGGCATAGCGCTGAACGGCGGTAGTGATTATTTCCACACTCTTTTTCTCTATTTCATCCCTCCTTTCTTGGGATAATTTCTGCATTATCTGCACCAGCTCTTCCTTGCTTCTTTCCTCTATTTCGGAGATAAGCCTTTTCTTAGCCTCGCCCTCGGAAAGGCCGGCTATCTTAGATAACTCTTCTTTAACTTTATCCTTTAAAAGGGCTACTTCAGCCTTGGCTTGTTTAACGCCCTCAACCTCGGCTTCAATCTTGCCGTTTTCAACTCTTAAGTCTTTCTCTAAACTGCCTAATTCACTCTCTTTTTTTACCAGCCTTTCTTCAAGCCGATCCAGAGATACCTTTCTATCTTTCTCTTCTTTTTTTACTTCCTCAAGGAGGGAAACGGCCTTGTTTTTAGCCTCCAAAACTATGTCTTGGGCCTGTGTTTTGGCTTGTGCAAGGTCCTCTTTTGTCTTGTTTTCTAGCGAATTAGCTCTTCTCGAAGCAAACTGTTCTCGTATAAAGTAGCCTACTCCTGCTCCTAAAACCGCAAATACCGCCAAAAGCAACGTCTGGTTGTTCATGTTGAAGTTGTTTAAATAAAATTTTCATTGACTTTTAGTCAATCATACGCCCTAGGACACTGGCTTGTCAAAAATTAAAATTACTTAGCTTTTAATAAAGCCTAAGATAGGCTCCAACTGGAGAGAATTGATATCACTAAAGCGATTACTAAAAGAATCCCTACTCCCCTTAAAACCAGCTTCAAGTCAGGCAGACCTGATTCATAATTTAAAACCAGGAAGTGCATCATATACATGCTGGAAATTAGGAGTATGAGGCCCGATGCGGGCGAGAAGGGCAAGAGAGAGATTGCCCAAGACAACTCTAGGGCAATGAGCGAAAGACTCATCCCCTTTAACAAACTTACGCCGGAACTATTCTCAGTAAGAAATTGATACAGCTCTTTTAAAAGCAGTGTGCATAAAACGAAGAAGAATATCTGCCCCTTTAAACTGGCTCCCGAAAGAAGCATATAAGCCCCGGCGCTTATTATAAGAAAGTAAGCCAATTGTCCGGTAAGTTTACGATTGATAAAGAGCAAGTCCTTGGTGCCGATTAGGAGGTAACTAACTAGAGCCCAGAATAAACTGAATAGTATTAGATATAGTCCTTCGTCTGTATTTACCGGGAATATAAAAATTAAAACAACGGAAGAAAGGGCCGCTATAAAAAACCTGTTGGCTTGAGAAGTAATCCTCAGATACAAATAGGTTAAGGAAACCAAAACCACTAAGGATAACCAAAAACCGCCGGCTGATTTAAACCAAAAAACGGCTAACGCTAAAAGGAGATACTCAAACGCTAATTTTAACGTCTGATTTTTCGAAACTAAGTCGAACACGGGTGCCATCTTTTATATTGCCTCTAATAATACTATCGGCCAGCTTATCTAAAACCATCTTCTGAATAAGTCTTTTTATGGGGCGGGCTCCATATTCGGGGTCAAAGCCATTTTCAACAATATACTTCCTTAAAGACTGATCAACCACCGCGGTAATGCCCTTTTCTTTGAGCATAGCCTTAACTCCCTCAAGTTGGATATCGACAATGTCTCCGATTTCCTTTTTGGTTAGGGCGTGAAAGATGATAATTTCATCAATCCTGTTCAGGAATTCCGGTCGGAAACTTTGTTTTAAGGAAGAAGTTAGTTTGGCCTTATAGTCCTCTTCTTTACCTTTGGCCTCTTCTTCCACATCCACACTAAAGCCCAATTTAGCCATCTCCTTGGTAAGTTCGCTACCGACATTTGAAGTCATGATTATGATGGTGTTTTTAAAGTTTACGGTTTTGCCCTTACCATCAGTGAGCCTCCCATTATCCAATACTTGTAATAAAATATTGAAAATTTCCGGATGAGCCTTTTCAATTTCATCAAATAGTATGAGGCTGTACGGCCTATGACGCACAATCTCCGTTAATTGCCCGCCCTCTTCGTAGCCCACATACCCGGGAGGAGAACCGATTAACCTGGCAGCCGAGTGACGCTCCATATACTCCGACATATCGATTCTGATTAAAGCCTTTTCGTCGTCAAACATGAATTGAGATAAGGTCCTGGCAAGCTCTGTTTTACCAACGCCTGTTGGTCCTAAGAACATGAAAGAGCCCAGGGGTCTATCAACCGGGGCAAGTCCGGCCCTCGCTCTACGCAAGGCATTGGAAATGGCCTTAATCGCCTCATCTTGACCTACAACGCGCTCTTTCAAGGTTTCCTCAATCCTGGTGAGCTTTTCTGTTTCGGATTCCATAATATTTTGAACGGGAACTCCGGTCCAACGGGCGATAACCTTAGCAATATCTTCTTTATTAACTCCTTCTCTAGTAAGGTTGCCTTTGGTCTTTTTATTATTGGAGAAAAATTTCTTTTCGTAAGTAAGGTATTCTTTCTCGGCTGCCGGCAATTCGCCATAAATTATTTTGCCGACCCTTTCCAGATTATTTTCTCTCTCAGCAACATCACGCTCACGACGCAAGTTATCAACTCGCTCGCGCAAGTTGTTTAATTTTTCGAAAATCATTTTTTCCGCTTCCCAACTGGCCGTTAGCTCTTCGTTTCTGTCTTTAAAAGACTTAAGTTCTTTATCTATTTCCTTAACTCTTTTAGAGGCTTTGCCTTCACCGCTTTCGTTGGCTAAGGCTGTCTTTTCAACTTCAAGAGAAGTTACGCCACGCCTTACTTTATCTATTTCGGCAGGCAAAGATTCCATCTCGATTTTCCTCATAGCGGCAGCTTCGTCTATCACGTCAACCGCCTTATCCGGTAAAAATCTGTCGGTTATATAACGCGCGGCGAGATTCACCGCGTAAACAATCGCTTCGTCGTTAATGCGTAAACCGTGATGAATCTCGTATTTTTCCTTAAGTCCACGGAGAATAGTAATACTGTCCTCGAGTGTTGGCTCCTCAACCACAACAGGCTGGAATCTCCTCTCCAGGGCAGGGTCCTTCTCGATATGTCTCTGATACTCACGAATGGTAGTAGCGCCTATGGCGTGCAACTCTCCTCTCGCCAAGGCCGGTTTTAAAAGATTGGAGGCGTCTACCGCGCCTTCGGCGGCGCCGGCGCCTACAATCATATGAATCTCGTCTATAAATAATATTATGTTGCCGCTCGAATTTTGAATCTCTTTAATGAAAGCCTTTAACCTATCTTCAAACTCGCCCCTAAATTTAGTTCCGGCGATCAAGGCTCCCAAATCAAGCATTATTACTTGTTTCCCTTTTAAGGATTCGGGCACATCCCCGCTCAAAATCTTTTGAGCCAAGCCCTCCACAATAGCAGTCTTACCAACTCCGGATTCGCCTATCAAAACCGGATTATTTTTGGTCCTACGGGAGAGTATCTGAATAATACGCCTTAATTCTTCATCACGCCCAATAACGGGGTCGAGTTTGCCGGCTATAGCTTTATCGGATAGATTAACGGCGTATTTTTCCAAAACTTGAAACTTACTCTCGGGAGTTTCGTCCGTTATGCGAGTGCTACCTCTTAACCGCGAGAAAGCTCTTAAGGCTCCATCGCGCTTAAGATTAAATTGCTCCAGTAATTGTTTAGCGGGGGAATCAATATCCAGAATTGATAAGAGCAGGTGTTCGCAAGAAATAAATTCATCGCGATTAGCGGAAGCGACCTTTGCCGCCCGGTCTATTATTTTCATTACTTCTTGAGACAAATAAAGCTGACCTACGGCGTTCGCGGAAAACACTTTGGGCAGTTTTTTAAGTTCGTTATTCAGTTCCCTGTCTAAGACTTCGATGTTGGCCCCTGCGCCACGGACCATCGGAACAACAAGCGAAGACTGATCGTTAATCAAAGCCGATAGGAGGTGTAGTGCCCTAAACTCTCCGTGATTTTGAGCTGTGGCTAGATCCTGTGCATTTTGTAAGGCCTCTTGAGCCTTAATAGTAAACCTGTTGAAGGAGTTCATATATTCTTTATTGTTTTAATTATACCAATATTCGTTGGTAAGCAATACTTAACTACAATTGAGGTCGTTCTTCAAGTGTAGCTTTTAGCTGAAGAGTGGAAGACCCCCTGATTACCGTTAAGGTAATTGTGTCGCCGATGCTGTACCTTTGAAGAGCAGAACCTAATATTTTATCGTTAGTAAGCTTCTCGCCATTTAATTCCGTAATTATATCCCCGTCTTTTAAGCCCGCCTTATCTGCCGGAGAGCCAACTATAACAGCCGGTTTATTATCACCGCTCTTTATTAACGCACCTTCTTTCACAGCCAATTTATCGTAATTATCGGTGTTAGGACTTATGGTGAAATAATGAACTCCGAGATAGGCAATTTTGATGGTCCCTGTATTTTTAACAGACTGGATGTCTTTTTTAGCCTGATTGATTGGTATAGCGAAACCAATATTTTCGGCACCTGACGCCACAGCCGTATTTATACCTATTACTTCTCCTTTCAGATTTAAAAGTGGCCCACCGGAGTTGCCTGGGTTTATAGCCGCATCTGTTTGAATCACTCCTTGAATAGTTTCGCTGCCTATATTGCTCCCCGATGCAGTAATGGTTCTAGAGAGTCCGGAAATTACACCGGCAGAAACGGTATTACTAAACTCGCCCAAGGAATAGCCGATAGCAATAGCCGTTTGGCCGAGTTTAATTGAATCTGAATCTCCTAGAGTCGCGGGCTTTAAGTTAATAGCCTCAATCTTAATAAGAGCGATGTCTTGAATTGGGTCTCTCGCCAATACTTTGGCATCGTATTTTTCGCCGTCCGAAGTTATGACCGTATATTGGGCCTTCGTATCGGAAACTACGTGCTTGTTCGTGAGAATTAAGCCATCGGCTGAGACGATAAATCCACTTCCACCACCTACTTTCTCAAGCTTGGTTCCCTTTTGGCACTGTTGATAAAACTGAGTCCCACCGAATAGATCGCTAAAACCGGGCATACCGGAAAAAGGATCATAAGGGCATTGCTCAATAATAGGTACATCTTTTGAAATAATTATTGAGACAACGCTGGGGCTAGAATCTTCAACCGCTTTAATAACAGCCTGCTCATAATCAATAGTTGGAGAATAAACTTGTACCGGGGCTGTATTGCTTGGGTTACTTGTGTTACTTGTATTATTGGCCGGCACCGAGAAATATTTCAAAAAATTATCAAAGAAATTCGCGGAAGCCTTGGGTGAATTAATTACCAAACCGGTAGCGGCTCCCAAAACGAAAACCAACGCTATAGTAATAAATAATTTGTTTTTAATCATAGTTTATATATTTATCTTAATTTAGAGTAAATTTAAAATTTCTTCGTAAGCTTTGTCAACTTCAGACAAAGTGCTTGGCCTGCCCAGAGAAATCCTCAGGCTGGATTTGGCTCTATCTTCGCCTAAGTCCAGCGCTTTAACCACATAAGAAGCTTTCGTGCTTCTCGAGGAACAGGCAGATCCGGTTGAAACGGAGACTCCGGCCATATCCAGTTTGATTACCAAATCCTGGGCCTCGTGGCCCGGGAAATAGATATTAAGATTGTTTTCCAGCCTGGACGAGGAGTCTACATCCGGGCCGTTTAACTCCAGCTCGGGCTTCATTATCTTAAGACGTTCCCAGAGATGATTTCTTAACTGTTTAATCCTTTTAGCCTCAATACTTTTATTCTTTTCAATAAGCTCCAAAGCCTTGGCAAAACCAACGATAGCCGGAACATTTTCCGTACCGGACCTTAAATTATACTCTTGTCCTCCTCCGGTTATGATAGATTTTAATTTATTGCTGCCCTTGGGCTCTAGCCCTTTAACAAATAGCGCCCCTGCTCCCTTTGGACCATAAATTTTCTGAGAAGACATAGTCATCAAATCGATTCCCAACTCTTCCACTCTACAATCCAAAAACTGTAGAGCCTGAACCGCATCGGTGTGAAATAAAGGGTAAGTTTTACTGCCCCTAAAATTCCTAATCAGATTCGAGATTTCTTTTATCGGCTGTATGGTACCAATTTCGTTAGAAGCGTAAATGATGGAAACAAGAATGGTGTTGTCTTTAATGTTTTTAATAACATCGTCCGGATTAACTAGCCCCTCACTACTCACGGGAAGATAAACTACTTCGACTCCCTCTTTTTCCAGGGCCTTCACGGTATCCAATATCGATTCGTGTTCAATTGAAGAAATTATTATCTGAGGATTTTTTATGTTCGCCGATGCAATAATTCCGCGGAGAACAAGATTGTTGGCTTCCGTTGCCGAACTCGTAAAAATCACTTCGCTAAACTTCGCCCCCAGTGCGTCAGTTATTATCTCTCTGGACTTATCCAAAGCCCCTTGGGCAGATTGGCCAAAGCTATGAATAGAACCGGGATTACCAAACCTTTCTTTGAAATAAGGCAGCATGGTCTCCAAAACATCCGGCGCTACCGGAGTTGAAGCGGCATAGTCCAGATAAATAGAATTTACCTTCTTCTTATTAGAAGAGTGTATTAGATTCTTTAATCTCATCTTTAAGGTTCAAGGGCAATTTAGTCATATTATCCGTCCATCTATCCGGTATCAAAAGATGTCCTTGATTTTTCCCTAACTCATATAAATCTTTGGTGATTAACACATCATGAAGGCAATATTTTTCCAAGGATTCCCAATCGCCTTCGTTATAAAATTTGATGGCATCCATTCCATGATTGGTTTTGCCAATACCCAGATTAGCCTTGGCCAGAGCATCCAAACTAATACGCCTACCGTAAGCCTCTTCTATCTCGTCCAAGAGGTCCAGAGTAGGCACGGCTAAAAGATTAAAATTGAAGTATTTATCCAGAATGGGCAAATCAAAACGATTAATGGAAAAGCCGATTATGAGCCCGGCTTCTTGAAGCAGGGGGCCCAGTTCACTAATATTTTCGTCACGGAAAGTCAGAAAACTCCCCCGGTTATAGGAATAGAGACAAGCTAGAGAAACGTCAAGGTTCTTCAGATTTTCTTTGCCGCCAACGTCAAAAAAACTGTTTTTTGTTTCAATATCGATAACAATCTTATCGCGCATAGTAGGGTCTGCTTAGATACACCTATCGGCTACGGAAGAAGCCGCATAGCTTTCCGGCTTGGTCCGGGCTTCAAAATTATTAGCCCTTACCATCCCGACCAGTTCTTGAATCATAGTTTTGGTTTCGCCGTTCTGACCAACATCAACGTGTATCTCAAAATCAAACTCCGGAGTGTTTCTGTCTTTAAGGCTGGCTAAAACGCCCTTGGCAATGTCCAGTGACATCATTACTTCCCGCAAAATTCTGTCGCGCAAAGTATGGAATCCACCCAATTCTTCCCGTCTCCAAAAATATCTGCCGCCGTTCCCTACCCTGTGAACCACTATAGCCGTCACAAAATCAGCATCGGTTTCATTGTAACGCAAAGAGTCCGTGCCAATCATCACTTTATAGCGATTATTGGGCAAGGCCCGCATAAAAGTTATTATCTCGGAAACAACTGCTTCGGGATTAAGCTTGTCCCCGTGATAGCTGTTAAAAAGGCTTTGTTTAATCATTGACTAAAGGTAGGGTTAATATAAACCAGTTGCTTAAACCAGGCAAGCAACTAAAGCTCTTTAAGCAAACGGATTTTTGAATTGAAAATCTTTTTTGTTTTTGCTCCCAAACTTACCCTTACCACCGGCTCGGTATTGGAGGGCCTGGCATTAAGCCATATACCATTGCCCACTACGGTCAATCCGTCTCTTTTATTAATCCTATAACCCTCTTTATTAAAAAGACGCTCAAGAGATTTTAAGTAGGCTCTACTGTTTTTTACTTTGATATTATTTTCCGGAGTGAAATAAAATTTAGGAAGTGCTTCAATCCATTTAGACAGACTCATTTTTTTTCTTTTCAAGGTAGAAACGCTATTTACAACAAAGATAGCCGCTAGTATTCCCGAATCGGCATAACCAAAGTCTTTAAAGAAATAGTGGCCGGAGCGTTCAACGGAAAAATCTATTTTTTTCTTCTGGGCGGTTTTTTTGATAAAGGAGCGTCCGACTTTCTCTTCAATAAATCTTTTTTTAGGCAGCAGCCAACGCATAGTTTCTCTACCTATGGCCGCATTTACAAGATATGGTTCTTTGAAAATAGGAGCGAGGAGATAAATGATATAGCGGGGGTCTATGTCCCGGCCAAGATTATCAATAAATACGGCCCTGTCACCGTCGGCGTCAAATATAACTCCCAGATCGGCTTTTGTTTTTATTACCTTCTTAATGAGACCGGCGCGGGCGCTTTTAATCAAAGGATTCGGGCTATGAGCCGGGAAATTACCGTTGGGCAACGCATTTATGAAAATGGCGTTTATTTTCTTATTACTCACTAAAAGTTTTTTTAAAACCAGGCCGGTTGTACCGTTGGAACAATCAAAAACAACCTTAACCGGAGTTTTAACTTTTAAAAACTTATTTATAAATTTAGCGTAGAGATTTATATAGTTCATAAATTTCTTTGCCGCCCACCGGCAGACCAACGGAGTCAATAACTTTAATCCCGTTGTAATTTTTGGGATTATGAGAAGCGGTTATAATGATTCCCCCGTCAGCCTTAAACTTGCCTACCAGAAAATAAATCATCGGCGTAGTTATTACGCCAACCGGTATCGATTTGGCACCGGGTGTGGCCCTTAAAGTGCGGAGGGCGGACCTATATAAATTGGGCGAGCTCAGGCGAGTATCGCAGCCGACGATAATATTGAGTTGCTTCTTTTTCTTGAACGATTTCAGTATGGCCGGGATTAATATCTCAACCGAGTTCTCGTTTATATCCTCGGGGTACTTACCTCGAATGTCGTAAGCGCCAAAAATATCAGATTTCATCAATTGAATTTTACCTTAATTTGATGTCTAATTTAAGAGTACTAAGAATCTAACCCCTTTAAATGGCTAAAAAGAAGTTCAAGGAAACAAGGAAGGAACGGAATAATTTAATACATCCGGAGGCTAAGGCAAGCGTTATAGCTGTCTTCTCTCTTGGGATTGCCGTGATACTCACACTCTCCGGTTTTCATAAAGCCGGTCCGCTGGGCGAAGTAATGAGTAGTATCCTAACTACTCTCATGGGTGTTGGTTATTGGCTTTTGCCCGTAACGCTTCTCGCTATAAGTATTGCCCTCTTCACAAGCGGCACTAAAAAAGTTTTGACCGCAACGCTTTTGGGCGGATTATTTGTTTTGCTCTCGAGTTTGGGAATTATAGATATAGTTTATACGGATAGGGGTGGCTGGATGGGAAATATCTTGGGCAGCTTACAGCTTTTCTTGGGTTACTCGGCATCGCTCGTCTTAAATTTTACGATTCTTGTGGCTGCCATCATAGTTACTTTTAACGCTCCTCTAAAAATAAGAAAAGAAATGTTTTGGAGGAAACGCGAAATAGAAGAAGATAGACCCGTAATAATAAAAGAGCCGGGTAAAACACCGGAGACCCAACAAGCAGAGCCGGCTATCATCTCGCCCGATCAAGATATGAAAGGCAAGCCGGAAAAGAAAAGCGAGGATAAAACGGAGGCAGAATCGTTCAAAGCGAGACACAGCTATAAGTCTAATTATGTTCCCCCGCCATTAAGCCTCCTTAAGGCAACGAGCGAAAAACCGACAGTGGGAGATTTAAGAGCCAATGCCAATATTATTAGGAGGACCTTGGAGAGTTTTGGCATACCGGTAGAAATGGGAGAAATAACCATAGGCCCTAAGGTAACAAGGTATACCCTAAAACCAGCCGAAGGTATGAAACTCTCAAGAATTGTAGCTTTAAATCAGGATTTAGCCTTGGCCTTGGCCACACACCCGATTCGCATTGAAGCCCCTATCCCGGGGAAAGCGCTTGTCGGGATTGAGGTCCCTAATCAGGTTGGCAGCATCGTACGCTTGGGCGGACTCTTAAGTTATCCCGATTTTACGAATTCCGGTTCCCTAACTTTTCCTTTGGGCCGGGATGTCTCGGGCGATCCTATTTTTGGCAATTTAGCCAAGATGCCTCATATGTTAATAGCCGGCGCCACGGGTAGCGGTAAGTCCGTAACCATTCACTCCCTGATTATTTCACTCCTTTACAAGAACTCTCCGGAAGTTATGCGCCTCATTTTGATTGACCCAAAGAGAGTTGAGTTATCGGTTTACGAGGGTATACCCCATCTTATTTCTTCCGTCATAATCGACGGGAAAAAAGCCATTGGCGCATTAAAATTTGGAATTAGCGAAATGGAAAGACGTTATGAGGTTTTGCTTAAAGCGGGATGTCGGGATATTGGCAGTTATAACGAAAAGAAAAAGGAAGACTTTATGCCTTATCTTGTAATTGTTATCGATGAGCTAGCCGATCTTATGGCCGCTTACGGCAGAGAAATAGAAGGTTCTGTCGTAAGACTGGCACAGATGGCGAGAGCGACCGGCATTCATTTAATAGTATCAACCCAGAGGCCATCGGTTGAAGTCATTACCGGGCTAATAAAAGCCAACATCCCGACGAGAGTCGCGCTGCAAGTGGCAAGCCAAGTGGACTCACGAACGATTCTGGATATGGCCGGCGCCGAAAAACTTTTGGGCGGAGGAGATATGCTTTTCTTATCAACCGATTTTTCCAAGCCGAAGAGAATTCAAGGAACCTACGTTACCGATGAAGAAACAAAGAAAGTCGTCGAATTTATTATTAAAAATAATCCTGTGGAAGTGGAGAATGGCTTGGAAGAAGCGGTTGAAGAGAGCTTGGAAAAGGACAACTTTGATGACTACTTGGGGGACCAAGATGATGACGAGTTATTTAGCGAAGCCCTAAGAGTGGTTAAGGAAGCCGGCAAAGCCTCGGCCTCCCTACTTCAAAGACGCCTTAAAGTCGGTTATGCTAGAGCGGCAAGGCTACTGGATATAATGGAGTCTAAGGGCTTAATTGGTCCCGGAGACGGAGCTAAGCCCAGAGACGTATTTATGAACGATGGACAATAACGAAGCAAAAATATCGGAACTTTTAGGGCAACTGATGCAAGAGCACGGTATTACGGTTGAAAAGCTGGCTTTTACCACCAATATCCCGCATAGGTTTGTGGCAGCCTTGGTAAATGGAGACTTTAAAAGACTGCCCGCCAAACCCTACGTAGGAGGATATTTATCCAAGATAGCGGCCGCCCTAAACGTAGACCCGACAGTTTTATTAAAAGCTTATAAAGAAAGCACGGAAATTATGCGCTCCGGAGAAAACGATAAACTGCCGGTAAACAGATTCGCTATCCAGAATATAAATAAAAACTTTATTATAGTCTTCCTGGTAGTAATCCTGGTTGTAGGATTCCTGTCTTGGAGGATGAAAGATATATTAGGCACGCCAAGCTTACGGGTAAGTCTGCCGGAGACAACTTTGGTCTCTCAAGAACAAGTAATTAAAGTAAGCGGCCAAGTCAGTTCCGGGGATCAGCTCACGTTAAACCGGGAAATAGTTTATACTGATGAGGCTGGTGCTTTTGAGAAAGATATAAATCTTACTCCCGGCTTAAACACCTTGGAATTTGATGTTAAAAGATTTCTAGGACGCGAAACTAAAGTAATAAGACAAATATTTTACGAAGAACAACTTAAACCAATTGTAGAATGAGTCCTAAAATAGCCAAGAAGAGCGACAAAGAAACAAGTAAGGGCGACTTAGATAATCTCTTACAAAGTCTCAGAGATAAGTTCGGAGATGGAGCTGTTATGCGTCTGGGCGACGTGCGTAAATCGGATGTTGCCGTTGTGCCCACTGGTTCTTTCTCGTTGGATTTAGCACTGGGTGTTGGAGGCTTGCCCAGAGGCAGAGTCGTTGAAATCTTCGGACCAGAATCAAGCGGCAAAACGACTCTGGCCTTAAATGTAGTGGCTCAAGCTCAAAAACAGGGAGGGAAGGCCGCTTTTATAGACGCCGAGCATGCGATGGACCCGGAGTACGCGGGCAGGCTTGGAGTAAAGGTAAACGAATTATTAATCTCACAGCCCGATAGTGGAGAAGAGGCGTTAAACATACTGGAAAGCTTGGTTCGCTCCGGAATGATATCGGTAGTGGTAGTTGATTCCGTGGCCGCCCTTACCCCCAAAGCCGAGCTTGAAGGAGAAATGGGAGACCAGCATGTGGGACGCCAGGCCAGAATGATGGGCCAGGCCCTGAGAAAACTTACCGCTATCGCCAATAATACTCAGACTATGATTATATTCATCAACCAAATCAGGATGAAAATCGGCATAATGTTCGGTAACCCCGAAACCACGCCCGGAGGAAGAGCGCTCCCCTTTGCCGCCTCAGTAAGAATTGATATACGAAAAATCGCTCAAATAAAAAAAGGAGAAAACGTTGTGGGTAATAGAGTGAAGGCAAAAGTAGTTAAAAATAAAGTAGCTGCGCCATTTAAATTCGCTGAGTTTGATATTATGTTCGGCGAAGGCATCTCTTATGAAGGTGATGTCTTGAACGCCGGCATTGCGCATGGGGTTATTACCAAGTCAGGCGCGAGCTATACCTTTGAAGGAGAAAAGCTGGGTACCGGCTTTGATAATGTAGTAATGAAATTGAAAGAAGATAAAAAACTGATTCAAGAAATTAAGAAAAGGGTTAAAGATGTTATGGGAACGGAGACGAAATCTAAAATTGACTAACCAGTAGAGAACTGTTACTTTAGGCTTACTCCCTTTTTGGGATAATTAGCCAAAGGTCGAACCCTGAAGCAGATTATCCCTCAAGGAAATCTGCTCTTTTAATTATTAATTTGTCCTAATTGTTGGACTTAGTCCAACAAGGGCCTTAACCATTATGCCTTACCCAACAGCTAAAGTTTTGGTATTGGATATAGATGGTGGAATTGTAGAAAGTAGTTTCCTCGCCAAGGCTTCGGTAAATCCAGTGGTCTCCAGAATATTATCGTTAACGCCAATGTTAAAAAAGTTGGCTTTAACACTAGTCGAAACCGGAGAAACGATATTGGAGACTAAATATGAGATTACCGAAGAGATGGACCACATCTGCAGAGATTACGAGCATGTCGGCATCATAACCGACAGAAGCTTTGAAGGATTGAGATATATCCTCCGAGAGCAGCTCACGCTTCTGCAATATATGAGTTTTATCCAAGTGAGAGAGACTTCTTCCTACAAGAGAAAGAAATTAAGGTATGGACCAAAAATTTGGGAGACGAAAGCAATTAAACCTCATGAATGGGTTTTAGATAACCTAATCGACTTTGCCGAGGCAAAGGAGATTGGACGCCACGATGTTCTTATTTGTGATTATGACCCCGAATTCAGGTTTATGGCCAAAACTCTAGGTTTTAGAGTTTACCCGGACGAGACGATAGATATACCAGCGGTATATCCCACCTCTATAGAGAGGAGAGTAGCCCTGAGCTTTTAAGCTCGGGGTTATTTATTTTTCGAGGCCTGCCCGTCGGTATGCAGGGATGATGTAATGCTGGGCTTAATATCCTCTATTTGAATAAATCCAGAACGTAAGGATAAAAAATAAG
>MHJB01000035.1:24894-28322 GCA_001817805.1 Candidatus Colwellbacteria bacterium RIFCSPLOWO2_12_FULL_43_11
CTTCTTTCAAAAACAATAGTTTCTTTTAAACCGGCCCAAGCCGCTCGCAGGCCTCTGTTGGTATTTTTAATCATTATTTATTTAAAGTATAGAAGTTTTCGAAAAGTTTGGCGACAAGTATCGGTCCGGTACCTCCCGGAGTTGGCGTAAAAAAAGCAACCTTCTTTAGAGCCTCCGGTGACGGCTCAAAGTCTCCGGAGAGCCTGCCATCCTCAAAATAGTAGTAGCCGAAGTCTATTATCCCTACATCATTTTTAATTATGCGAGTGTTTATTAGCCCGGCCTGGCCCACTCCCGTTATAATCAAGTCAGCAGAACCAACTATTTCTAAATCGCTTTTGCTGTCCAGTAAAAATAACTCTGCGCATTTACCGGTAAGCCAGACGCTTATTGGTTTACCAACCAGTTTACCTAGGCCCACAACGGCAACCTTTTTATCGCTTAACTCGTAGTCAACCGATTCAAGTATCTCCTGGACCACCCCTACTGCCGGCGGCACAACCTCATTTCGGTCATTATAGAAAGCCCCAAGGGCCCTTTCACCCAGGACATCGGCATCTTTCTCCCTGGGGATGGCATTGGAAACATAATACTTATTAATCTCCTTAGGCAGCGGCAGTTGCACTATTACCCCGCCGACATTCTTTGGTTTCGAGATTTTCCCAACTTCTTCTCTTAAATCATCACTACTTAAACTATCCGGCAATTTATATAGCCTAAAATCAACTCCAACTTCTCTGGCTACCTTTTCTTTCTGAGCCAGGAAACTTAAAGAAGTTGGGTCGTTACCGACTAAAATCGCCGCCATTATTTTTTTGGGGGTCTTGGCGGCTTTAAGACGATCTATTATTTTTTGAGAAATTTCTTTGCCGGAAATCTTCTGCATAGTTTTAAAACTTCTGAGCTTACTCCTTTTTCACGCCTGATAGCGCCCTCGATTAATTTAGCTATTAAAACCATTTCTTTTTCTTTCATGCCCCGACTGGTTACGGCTGGCGTTCCTAATCTTATGCCGGATGGCTTAAACGGCGAAGGGTCGCCAGGAACAGAATTGCGATTGGCGATTATACCAACGCTCTCTAAACGATTTTGGGCTTCTAAGCCGAGCACGCCCAAACTTCTTACGTCGGCGAGGATGAGATGCGTATCCGTACCGCCGCTTACTAAAGAGAAACCTAATTCGCTTAGGGCCTTAGCGAGAGCACGGGCATTTTTAACAATCTGTTTGCCGTATTTCTTAAATGACGGGTCACCAGCCTCGTAAAACATATGAGCAATAGCCGCTGTGACATTATTATGCGGGCCGCCTTGGAGTCCCGGGAAAACACCCCTGTCAATTCTATCGGAAATCTCAATTCGTGAAAATATTACGGCTCCTCGAGGACCGCGAAGACTTTTATGAGTCGTAGTCATTACCACGTCTGCATAAGGAAATGGAGCAGGATGAACGCCCGCGACAATGAGGCCGGCAATATGAGAAATGTCAGCCATGTGATATGCGCCAACACTTTTGGCTATTTCACCAAATTTCTTAAAATCAACCGCGCGAGGATAAGCCGTAAAGCCGGATACGATAATTTTAGGTTTGGATTCGTTAGCTAATTTCTGAACCTCCTCAAAATCAACAAGTCCTGTTGTTTCGAGAACTCCATATTGAACAGACTTCCAAAATCTGCCGGTCGCCGAAACCTTGTGCCCATGCGTTAAGTGTCCGCCAGCAGCAAGCTTCATACCCATAATGGTGTCTCCTGGCTCAAGTAGGCCCGTATAGATGGCTAAATTAGCCGGTGAACCCGAATGAGGCTGAACATTCAACCTCCACTCTTTAGGGTCTAGTTTAAAGGATGCCAGGCCTCTATCCTGGGCCAAAAGCTCTATCTCGTCGTAATAGGCGTTACCCGGATAGTAACGTTTCCCGGGGTACCCCTCGGAATACTTATTGGTTAGGGGGCTGCCCAAAATATCCAAAATCTCCCTGGAGGCGAAGTTTTCCGAGGCGATTAAGTTTATTGACTCCTCTTGGCGCTTGATTTCTAGCGCAATTAATTTTTGGAGTTTTATATCCTTCATGATAGGCACTTAAAATTCTAGCTAAATTAGATCAAAGAAACAATTACGCGGGCGAGCTTGTCGGGATCGTGGCGGATAAAACCTCCGGACCTCAGAAAATCTCCGAAAATTGGCGATGGCCGGTGAGGTAACTTATCGATTTCCACAAGAGATGCTTTCTCCAATATATATTTCCTCATTCTTTGGGGTGAAGGCTGGGTGCTGTTTATTAAAGCGAAGTCCAATACATCGCGTCCAAGATATTTTTCTACTTCGTTCACAAAGTCCCCTGCCACGAAGTTATTGGTCTCGCCGAACTTAGTCATAAAGTTAACCACATATATTTTCCTGGCTTTAGATGCCTTAATAGCCTCCGGCATACCGCTAACCAAAAGATTGGGCATGAGACTGGTATAGAGATCTCCGGGACCGATGACTATGCCGTCAGCTTTTAATATCGCATCTCTCGCTTCGGGATTTAAAACGGCTTTGGGCTTCAGCCAAACTTTTTCTATTTTTAATTTTCTGTCACGGCTCGGTATATCAATATTCCCCTCACCCTTTAAAACCAGGCCGCCTTCAAGTTGAGCAAACAAACGTGATTTGTCTAAAGTTGATGGTATTACCCTTCCCTTAACTCCTAAAATCTTTTCGGCCTCCTTAACGGCTTTACCGAAACTGCCTGTAATTCTTTCCAAAGCTGTAAGCATCAAGTTACCGAAGCTATGTCCGGTAAGTCCCGCGCCCTCTTTAAATCGATAGTTAAAGAGCTCCGATAGGAGCTCATTATCAGCGTCAGCCAGCGCGATTAACGCGCGTCTCACATCGCCTGGGGGAAGAATACCGAACTCTTCCCTAAGGAAACCAGTTGAGCCACCCTCATCCGCCATTGTAACTACCGCCGTGAGGTGGGGAGAGTACTTCTTTAGGCCAGATAAAACCGTGAAAACTCCAGTTCCGCCGCCTATGACTACTACCCTCTTCATTTCTTGCCTTTATTATAGCTAACTACCAGTTAGCAAGCAAACTAAGTTTATTGGGGTTTGTGTAATGGACAATATTAGAACCTATTTTACTCTTTAGATACGCCACTACTTGTAGCGGGTGGAGGATTCGCTATTAATCAATGTAAATATTATGACCTTCTAATTAAGGTGTAACTCCCTTCTCGGTTATAAGAAAGAGTGTATTGCCCTTCTTTATCATCTTCAAATTCAACATATTTTTTGTCTCTCGCTTGGTCAAAAAAGACCCTAGATTCGTTAACGTCTAAATCATTTAAAAGGTAATTTACCCCAGCTTGTTCGCTTTCTTCGTATTTTATTTTAAACCCGTGAATGAAAACTTCTTTCATAGTTATTATTTTGTTAATTCTAGTT
>MHJB01000036.1:0-194 GCA_001817805.1 Candidatus Colwellbacteria bacterium RIFCSPLOWO2_12_FULL_43_11
AAGTTTTTATCATTGACGAGGCTCATCAGTTAACCAAAGAAGCCTCAAACGCGCTCTTAAAAACACTGGAAGAGCCGCCCGCCCATGCTATTTTCATTTTGGCCACGACAGAACAAGAAAAACTCTTGCCTACTATAATTTCCAGAACTCAGAGATTCCATTTTCGCCGTTTGCCGATTCAGGAAATCCTGAAG
>MHJB01000036.1:323-921 GCA_001817805.1 Candidatus Colwellbacteria bacterium RIFCSPLOWO2_12_FULL_43_11
GAAGGCAGCAAGCTGGAAGATGTTGAGCGATTGCTTGGCAAAGTCGGTATGGTTCGCACTGCCACTCTTGCCGGTTACCTATTGGAAAAGGATTTGCCTGCCGCCTTAAGTTACTTAGGAGAGATAAACGAATCGGGTTACAACCTGATTCAGCTTAATAAAGATTTGATTCATTACTTGAGACGGGTACTGTCCTTAAAATTTGATTCCGACTTGGAAGAAATATTTAAGCGTGAATTGACGACAGAAGAAATAAATTGGCTGAAGAAACACGGCATCGCGATTAAAGACACCCAATACGCCATCAACTTAGTTAAGTCTCTCATCCGGGCTTACAGCGAAATGCGTTACAGCCCATTCGCCATCGTCCCCTTGGAAATTGCCATAATCGAAAACTTAAAATAGTGGATTCTCCCGTTCAAGCTCAGTTTTGTCGCAACTGCCAAACGGTTATGCCCGGAAATGCTTATTTCTGTTACATCTGCGGTAAGCCCGTGAGAAAAGTCCCGCCCTCCACCTCAACCGGCAAGCAAATTAATATATATCTTATAAGCTTTTTTATTCCGCCTATGGGATTTGTTTACGGTTGGCGATATAT
>MHJB01000036.1:1005-2304 GCA_001817805.1 Candidatus Colwellbacteria bacterium RIFCSPLOWO2_12_FULL_43_11
AACGAAAGCCCTGGTAAATTACATTAACGAACAGCTTAGTATCATAAATAGTCTCAGTCTTTAGTCGTTTTATAGGCTTAAACAGGTTGTTTTTATAGCTTAATTTTATTAGGATACTAGCGTTATTGCCGGGTCGTCTAATGGTAGGACATGGGCCTTTGAAGCCCAGTATCGGGGTTCGAGCCCCTGCCCGGCAGCAGCCAATTTTGTTCGAACATAGTAAGATTACAAAATTGAGCTCCCCGAGCGAGGCCGCCAGTTGGCGGACGACGAGGGGCCAAATTTAATATCCAGAGCGCATCAGCGTGAGGGATAGAATTTCAATCATCCCGAGGAGGCAAAGCCGACGAGAGAATATAATCATGTACTATATACAAAAATCAGAAGACCCGTTTTGTTAAAATATCGGGAAGAATTCGATACTCTAATCAAAGCAAGGCAGCGCGAATCTGAAATTAAAAGTTGGAAACGAGAAAAGAAGTTAAATCTAATCAAAAAAAGCGAGCAGTGAGATGCCCAACCCGCCCAAATAACTCCCCTATCTTAACCCTTAAACAAGCTTTACAATACTAATTAAATGGCGTCTTCTTTTGAGTGTGAGGTAAGGTTCACGATTAAAGACATTAAAGTTTTTAAAAGACGGCTCCGCGAATTAAAAGCGAGGCTTCTCTATCCTTACGCTTTCACTGATTATTATTACCACCCGGTTAATGAAAAGTGGAATCCGCTACAGAAGAATCTGCGTATCCGAGAATGGCAAAAGCCGAAGCGGCCGTCAACAATATATTTCGTTAAGAATGAGATTGTAAAAATCGGCGGCATCAAATTCAAACGTGCGTTATATCCGGAGGGCAAAACCCCATTGTTTGCCGGCAGCACGGAAGCCTGTAAATCTATTTTGATAGATTTGGGGTTTAAGCCTTGGGTTACCGTCAAAAAGGAAAAGGCGTTATTCTGGAACGTTCATCGTTACGGTTTTAAGACTATCGCCGAATATGTAAAAGGACTTGGCTGGACCGGTGAACTTGAGTTCGAAGGGAAAAATCCCAAGAGAGCAATGACGGAGATTAAAAAAGCTCTAAGTATTCTTGGAATACAACCCGGGCTGGTCAGCTTCAAACCAATCTCTGTGCTCTTCGCGGAAAAAGTTGATTTAAGACGAATTAAATAAGCCTTATAATATTGTAGTTATGGCAAAATACGACCCGACAACAAAAGATAATAAATGCGTTTTCTGTGAGATAGCCGCGGGAAATATAAAAACGCCCGGGTTTTTCTGGGAAGACAACGAATTCATGG
>MHJB01000036.1:2405-3135 GCA_001817805.1 Candidatus Colwellbacteria bacterium RIFCSPLOWO2_12_FULL_43_11
CGGGTATACTTGAAAATTACTTTGACGATGTCGGACGGATTGGGTTAATTATGGAAGGAACGGGAATAGACCACGCGCATATAAAACTTGTCCCGATGCACGGAACCGAAAACCTGAAAAGTGGAATATGGAAACAAATTTTGAGTGATAAAGAATTCTGGTTCGATAAGTACGAGGGTTGGATTTCATCCGGAAGTGGGCCCACGGCCGACCCAGAAAAACTGAAGAAACTTGCTTCCAATATTATTAATAATCATAATCATCAAAGATGAAGAACGACATCATTAAACACGCTTTTATAAACGCATCTCTCACTGCTCTCTATATTATCGGGATTTCTTCGTTTCTATTCTATGTCTCAAGGTTTTTCGATTCACCAAACACGGTTCTTATTCCAATAATGATGCTTTCGCTTTTTGTCTTCTCCGCTGCCTTAACCGGTTCATTAATCTTCGGCCGTCCGATACTCTGGTATTTGGAAGGCAAAAAGGAAGAGGCTGTTTTCCTGCTCATCTACACCTTAGGGATATTCCTAGTTATCACACTCCTCATTTTTTCTCTGCTATTGACCTTACAGAAACCGCTCTAAGCATTTCGCCTAAGCTTACTTAGCAGTTACTACCGGCAACATACCCGCTAGTCCAACACAACTGCAAACTATACCCTCCGGACGGACGATCAATATTTAATACGTCTCCTACTAAATAAAATTGCGGCAGTATATTAGACT
>MHJB01000036.1:3158-5241 GCA_001817805.1 Candidatus Colwellbacteria bacterium RIFCSPLOWO2_12_FULL_43_11
GTTAACGCTACACCTCCCGAAGAAACCACTGCTTTATCTTTTCCTAAGAGCCCAGAAACGGATAGAGGAATAGCCTTAAGTAGAGAAACAAGTAACTTTCGTTCTTCGGACCTCACACTATGAGTTGGAGTTTCCCCGTCTATGTGAGCAATAGTAAGTACCGAATCAACCAGAGCGGGAGCAACAAACTTAGATAAAACATTTTTTATTTTTTTGTTGCTTTGTCCTACCAAAAGCGCTTGAAGATTTTCTTTTAGAGCACCATTATCGAGAGCTGGAAACAAATCAATCATAATCGTAACCTCTTTCCCATGCGCTATTTTCGACGCCTCTTCCTCATACTCTGACCCTTCCGATTCTTGTAATAATTTGCCCACATCTCGACTCATATTAAGAACCGTTGGCCCGCTAATGCCGACATGCGTAAATAATAGTTTGCCCCTGTACGCTTTTTGTTTAATACCGTCGGCGAATGTCGTAAGTTTAATATCGGTAAGCGTTACCCCTGCTATTTTTTTAGTCCATAAATCTTTAAGAGCGATAGGAACCAAGGCAACGTCATTTTCTACTATCGTGTGCCCTAGTTTCTTAAGCCACATGAATCCATCGCCGGTTGAGCCGGTTTCCGGTCGTGATGTCCCGCCAGTTGCGATAATACAGTGACGTGCTCGTATAAGAGATTTATCGGCAAGCGTTACTGTAATTTGCTTTAGCGATTCATCAAACGTAATACCTTTTACTTCAGCTTTAGTCCGTACCGTTACATTGCCTTTTTTCATATACCTGTGAAGTACATCCCAAACTGACTGCGCTTTATCGGAAACAGGGAAAACTCTTCCCTCCGCTTCTTCTTTCGTTTTCATTCCCCGACTATTAAAAAAGTTAAGAGTTTCCGTAACGCCGAATTGAGTAAACGCGGAAAAAAGAAATTTATCACTCTCCTTATACTTCGTCAGCATTGTTCGGACTATGGGTTTGTTGTTCGTAACATTACATCTCCCGCCACCCGTAATAAGAAGTTTTTTCCCTAAATTAGGATTCTTTTCAAGTAATAAAACGGAGCGCCCACGCTCGGCGGCACGACCCGCAGCCATCATGCCGGCTGGGCCCCCACCAACAATTACAACATCCCATAGGGCTCGTTTCTCTTGTATCTTGGGTCTAGTATTCTGAATTCTATTGGACACTTTTCTAGGTTAGCACAACTCCCCTATTTTGACCCCCAAAGAAAGATTTAGGCTCAGTAAACGACTTATATTATAGTGGACCGTAAAACACAGTATAATTAGAGCGTAAAATGAGGATGAAAAAACTCACCCGGCAATTCGTGAAACCCTTCTCGGTTCTTATGATAATCGCTCTCTTTGCGGGTATTATTCCTCTTCCAACCGAGGCTGCCACAAAAGGTACACCATATAAATATAATCGCATCTTCTATTATAGAGATACCGAACTGGCCTTTGATTCCTTAACCACCTACCCGAGTTCTATTGATGTAGTTGCGCCACAAACGTATAGCCTGGATAGCGCCGGAATGCTTAGCGGAACCATAGAACCGGAAGTAATTGCCTTTGCCAAAAAACGTAAAATCAAAGTTATGCCACTAGTTACTAACGGCAGTTTTGGCAAAGCCGAATATCAAGGACTGCTTAATAACACTGCGGCACAAGATTTAGCTTTAACCACGCTCGTAACCGAGGCAAAAAACTTTGGCTACTGGGGTTGGCAGATAGATTTTGAGCAAATGGATTTTTCTTATCGCGATAAATTTTCCGCTTTCGTTAAAAAAGCGGCGGAAGTCATGAAACAAAATAATTTAATCTTAAGCGTAGCCGTAATTGCTCAAATTTCCGATAATCCTGCGGACTATCCCAATGACCTTTGGCAAAAAACAATTGGCGTATATGATTACTCATCGCTTGCCGCAAATGTCGATTTTATAAGTTTGATGAGTTATGACGATCCGAATTCCATTGGCCCGATAGTTGAATACTCCTGGCTCAAAAAAGTTCTTAACTATAGCTTGAAACTTATCCCCCATGACAAGTTGTCTTTGGGCATCCCCCTTTATTATTGGCATTGG
>MHJB01000036.1:5255-6601 GCA_001817805.1 Candidatus Colwellbacteria bacterium RIFCSPLOWO2_12_FULL_43_11
AGAACGTTTAGGTAGCGGCGGCCGGGAAGGAATTTATAATGCTTTTAAGAAACATTATGTAACCACGCACTACAGCACTAAACACGAAGCTCCCTATCTCACATATTGGAGCCATGCCCAAGAATATGTAATTTGGTATGAGAATGCCCGGAGCGTCAAAAAGAAAGTGAGCCTTATTAAAGAATTTGGGCTCCACGGCTTTTCGGCATGGGCATTGGGCTTGGAACTTCCCAGTATCTACGGATCTCTTAAATTATTTAATTAAGCGGGATTAAATATTAACTATCTTACTCATAACGCAGCTCTATCTTGTCTTTGTCGTGCATGACGTAACTCTCGTATTCGGTGCTTTCTTTTCCGTTAACTGTCATCTCTATATTCATTCCGAATGACTGCATATCTTTGTCCCAGTTTTTGAAGAACTGGCCGAGCGTAACATCATTCTTGTAAACCGCTACTCCATCAAACTCCAAATGAATAACACCACCAGCTTCGTGCGTGTGTATTGGAGTCATAGATAATGTTGTAACACCGATATTAGACGGTATTTCTTGTTTAACACCCTTCATATAGATTGAGAGTTCCGGATGCCAATGAATGCCTGTCTCTGATATCAAGTCCGACCCTAGTATAGGCGGCCTTGTTGCGACCTTCCAAATAAAGCCGCCGGCAAGCACAACGACAACCACTCCTGCCAAACTCCACGATCCTATCTTCTTAATTAGATCTTTTCTGCCAGCCGATTCTTGAACTTGCAACTTTTCTTGTTGTTTAAGGTCATAGCGTTCCTTATTGTTCAATTGTCCCGCGGGTTTTTGATTATCCATATTACAAAAGTATATTCAATACATATTGAATATCAAGAGTATCCTACAACCTATCTCATAATTCGGCTGTTAAACCTATCTATAATAGCCAAATAATTTTATCTTACGGGAGCGTAACCACTTTTAACTCCATTCTTTGAAAGTACAATTTGCCAGAGCTGAATCCGGCGGGAGCGGAAACTTGCGGCGCTCGTCATAAGGTAGTATTTCCACATCCGGTAGAAACGGTCCGAGTAGGACTTGGATAACTCCGGCCAAGCCCGGTTAAAATTTTCCCACCATGCCATGAGAGTTTTGTCGTAATCCGCGCCAAAATTATGCCAGTCCTCCATAACGAACAATCCTTCTATTGATTTACCTATCTGGGCAATGGAAGGAAGCATGCTATTGGGGAAAATATACTTTTGAATCCACGGGTCGGTATCAACTAAAGATCTGGAGGAGCCAATCGTGTGCAGTAGAAACAAGCCGCCATCCTTAAGAACATTGTGTACTATTTTCATATAGTCCCTATAGTTT
>MHJB01000037.1:0-13002 GCA_001817805.1 Candidatus Colwellbacteria bacterium RIFCSPLOWO2_12_FULL_43_11
TATATCTCGTCAACCTCGGGGTCATACTCCAATCCTTCAAAGTAACCGGTTCCAAAAAGGGCAAATTCTTTGACTAATGTTGGAGGAATCATGGGTTTAAATCCCTTCTGTACCATTTTATTTATGGCATACATCATAAGGCCCATTACCAAAAGCACGCCGTCATTTTTAAGATAATAACCGCGGAATCCTCCAACCTTAGTCCCTCTCTCTAGATCCAAAATATCCAAATCCTTACCAAGCTGGATATGGTCTTTGGGTTTAAAATCAAACTTCTTGGGTTCGCCCCATTTATAAACCTCTTTATTGTCGGCCTCACTTTTACCTATCGGAGTATCCGGTGAAATAATGCTTGGGACCAGAACCATTAAACCGTCGAATTTATCCTCAACAGGCTTTAACTTCTCTTCGGCTTCTTTAAAGTCCGCTTTAAGGCGTGTCCCTTCTTCGCGGTCTTTGGTTTTCTTTTGTTCGGCTCGTATTGTTTCGGCTTTTAAAATAAGTTCACGTCTTAATTTATCCGTTTCCAAAAGCTCATCGATAATTTTTGGATTAATATTCTTTTTTACTGCGGCATCTTTTACGAGCTCGGCATTTTCTCGAATAAATTTGATATCAACCATACCCTATATGATATTACTTATTCCTCATTGATGGGAAGAAGACCGTCTCCCTGATGGGCTTATCCATTAAGACCGCAAAGAGCCTCTCTGAAACCCCAAAACCAGCCGTAGGCGGCATGCCATATTCAAGAGCTTCCAAGAAGTCTTCATCTAGCCTTTGGGCCTCTTTATCCCCCTGATCTCTTAACTTCATTTGCTCTTCAAATCTCGTTCGTTGATCCATTGGATCATTAGCTTCCGAAAACCCTTTGCCCAGTTCCGTTCCGCCGGCAACAACTTGAAATCTAGCCACTTTACCGGGTTCGCTATTAATCCTTTTAGCCAAAGGCTCAATGTCAGCCGGTGGATTTATCAAAAAACACGGCTGAACCAAAGTATGCCTAACTTTTTTGAATAATAAGTCCACTAGTCTGCCACGGCTAAGCGACCTATCTGGCTCAAGCCCCATACTAAGCGCTTTATCCAGAAGTTCTTGGTCCGTAGCTTTATTCAAATCAAGGCCAATTTTTTCTTTAAAGATTGAATAATAATCAACTTTCGGCCATTTCTTGCCCCAGTTTATTTTCTGTCCTTTAAAATTTGTAGTCAGTGTCCCCACCGTGCCTTTAATAACAAGTTTGTATAAACGTTCAATAAATTTCATTAGGTCGTTATAATCGACATAGGCCCAATAGAATTCAAGCGCCGTGTAATCCTGCAAATGCTCGGCGTCTATGCCTTCGTTCCTGAAAACCCTGCCTATCTCAAAAACTTTTTCATAACCTCCCACCATCAGCTTCTTTAAAGAAATTTCCAGTGCAATCCTAAGATAAAAATCTTCGTTAAGGGCATTGTGATGCGTGACAAAAGGTTCGGCATCGGCTCCTCCCGGAATAGATTCTAAAACCGGCGTCTCTACTTCAAGAAATCCGTTATTAATAAGTTCTCGCCTAAAAGACTGCCAAAATACACTCTTTTTAATAAATATGGCTTTGACGTCTTCACTCGAAAGTAAATCCAAATATCTCTTCCTTAATTTGGTCTCAACATCAGCCAAACCATAAAACTCACTTGGCACCGGACGCAAACTTTTCACAAGTAGTTTAAATGAAATTACTTCTAAGCTTTCTTGTCCTTTTTTTGTCTTAAACAATGGCCCACCAACCTCTACAAAATCTCCTAAATCCAGATTATTTTTCCAAAAATAAAAAGTCTTAAGATTTTCTTTTTTAAACACCAATTGAATCGTTCCGCTCTCATCTTTAAGATCGCCAAAAATTACCCCACCCTGATCACGCCAGCCTCTGATTCTACCAACTAAATAGACCTTCTTTTTGGCCTTGGAAAGTTTATTGAAAGAGTCCAAAGCTTCCGCTATAGTATGCGTTCGCTTAGCTTCGGCCGGATAGGGATCTATCCCCCGATCTTTTATATTTTTTAGTTTCTTTTTTCTTTCTTCTATTAATGAATCTATCATAAGAACTTATGAAACGGGTTCTAGCTAAGTTTGAAAATTTTATATTCAACCTCTCCGTTTGGTGTGTCTACTTTAACCGAATCACCCACCTTGTGTCCCAGCAACTCTTTGCCTATAGGTGATTCGTTAGATATAAGTCCCGCTTCGGGCTTTGCCTCTTCGCTCCCCACAATATTAAACTTTAAAGGTTGGCCGTTACGTCTCACCTCCACCGTAGAGCCAACGTCGATTATATCTTGATCAATGTTTTTCTTTATAATTACCGCGTTCCTTACAATCTCTTCTAAATCACCTATACGGCGCTCCACGTTAGCTTGCTCTTCTCTAGCTGCCAAATATTCGGCGTTTTCCGATAAATCCCCGAATTCTTTAGCTCTCTTTAACTTATTGGCTATCTCAACTCTATTTGAAGTCTTCAGGTTACTGAGCTCGGCCTTTAATTCTTCCAATCTCTCTTGGGTTACATAATAATCCATTTTAAATTTAATTTTTGACCTTTAAGGTTTTTATTTTATAAACATCCTGCCACATCCACAAACGTATCTTAGTTGTCTCGATTAAAACTTTGAGATACGCCGACCAA
The DNA here is from genome assembly GCA_001817805.1 of Candidatus Colwellbacteria bacterium RIFCSPLOWO2_12_FULL_43_11. Taxonomy (GTDB): domain Bacteria; phylum Patescibacteriota; class Minisyncoccia; order UBA6257; family Colwellbacteraceae; genus 2-12-FULL-43-11. The sequence goes on from MHJB01000037.1 coordinate 2,663, forward strand.
CCAACTTTGGTTCTAATATCATTTATCCAAACTATCGGTATTTCTTTAATTCTGTAGCCAAGGTGCTTGGCTAAAGAAAGAATCTCCACGTCAAAACCCCAACCGGTTACTCTCTGTAATGAAAAAATCTTATTTGCGGCCTCTTCCGAAAAACACTTAAATCCGCACTGGGTATCCCAAATACCCGGAAGTAAGAGTGCCTGAATATATAAATTACCCATATTACCCAGTAACCTCTTATACCAAGCTTGTGACGGATGTAATTCGGAACCTTCTATGTCACGCGAACCGATAACTACCTCATAACCTTCTTTAAAATAAGGTATCATCTTGTTGAAGTGGTCAACGCTCGTAGAGTTATCGGCATCCGTGAAAAGTCGATATTCTCCAAGGGCCTCAAGCATGCCTTGTTTTACCACTCCGCCTTTGCCCTTATTCTCTTTGTTATCAACCAAACGCAAATTCTTTACTATAGTTGAAAACCTATTAACCACTTCGGCCGTGCCGTCGGTAGAACCATCGTTAACCACCAGTATCTCATAACTATACTTCGCCTTGGATAGATGTTTATCTATATCCATCAAAGTAATGGGCAATCTTTTAACTTCGTTATACGCAGGGATAATAACCGACAAGTATGGTTTCTTATTCATGTGATCTATTTAGTTTATTATAACGCAAGCAATCAACTACGACCACCGCTAACCCTCCCAAAAGATCATTTAACAAATCTGTCACCGTATCCGTTACGTCCCCTCCGGCTATATGCCAAGCACGATAACTGGCAAAAAAACTATAAATGAACTCGGAAAATTCCCAAAGAACCCCTACTAAGGCCGTAAAAGATAAAAAAATAGTAGCTCTCACAAAAAAATTCCGGGACACCTGCCATTGTCCCGGATATTTTTCGGTAAGCCACAGAAAGAATGTAGCTACAAACGCTCCGCCTAATAAGTGCATTGGTATGTCAATCGACGGATAGAGCCAATACCAAGTATTAATTACAGCCAAGCCATGAGCCGTTAAAAGTAATGCGCCTAATAAGATTACCTTTTTCTCCATTGCTGGGCGCGTCTGGCTTTTCTTAAACCGTATTTTTTCCTTTCTACTACCCTAGCATCACGGGTTAAATACCCATGAGATCTCATCTCTGGTCTTAAGTCCGGCCGCCAGCCGACCAATGCTCTCGCTAATCCCAACGTAACAGCTTCAGCCTGGCCCTTCACTCCGCCGCCATGCACTACAACCTCAACTTTCATTTTCTTCTCCGTGCTGCTCAAGGCCCTAAGAGGAGCTTCGGCTTGAACGGTATGCCTTGCAACTTTAAAATACTCTGCCGCGCTAACACCGTTAATAACGAAGTTATTCTTAGCTTCGCTCACGTCCGGATACAATCGGACTCTGGCCGAAGCTTCCTTTCTCCTGCCTATACCTTCAAAATACTTGGCTTCTTTTATCATTGTTCTATAGTTAATAATTTAATTCTCTTGCTCGCCAAAGAATTCTTGGGCAACATCCCCTTTACCGCATGACGCAAAACCCACTCCGGGCTTTTCTTCCAAGCTTCTTCCAGTGTTTTCTCTTTTAAGTGGCCCATGTAACCGGTGTGGCGATAGTAAATTTTGCCGATTAATTTTTTACCGGTAAATTTAAGCAACTTCAAGTTTTTAACCAAAACCTTACTGTCACCTATGTTTCTGGGTTCATATGTGGCAGAGTCCTTGCCCTGAAGCACATAAGCTATCTCACTAGCCAATCTACCCAGACTCCTATCTTTAGCGTCAATAATCACTTCTTTCATTGTTTTATTTAATAAATTCGATTACCGACATCGGCGCGGCATCTCTTTTTCTTCGAACGGCAGTTTTAATAATACGCACATAGCCTCCTTGCCTACTGCTGAATTTAGGAGCTATTTCATAGTAAAGTTTATTAGCAGATAACTCCGGCAGTCTGGATTTTAAAACTCTCAAGGACGCTATATTTTGCTTCTTGGCCAAAGTAACCAATTTTTCTACCTTGGGTCTTATTTCTTTGGCCCTAGCCTCGGTTGTCTTAATCTTTTCTTTCATCACAAAATTGTGAATTAAACCTGACACAAAACTATTGCGCTGGCCTCTCATCCTTCCGAATTTTCTTCCTTTACTAAGATGTCTCATGTTTCAACATTATATTATTCAACATGACCCTGAGTTCTGTCGAACGGGTCATTATTTAGTTGCTTTCTTTTTTGCGGCTTTTTTAGGTTCGTCCGATTTACCCGGAGACTTTTCTTCTTGTATTTCAATATCGGAAATATTCTTAAAGTGGTCCAAGAGAATGTCGGCAGCCTTGTGTACCGCTCTCGACGGAGAAACAGTAGCGTCAGTCTGAACATCGAGCACTATTTTATTATAGTCAGTCCTATCGCCTACACGCATATTTTCAACGGTGAAATTAACCGTCACAACGGGCGAGAATATTGCATCCAGAGCCACCATACCAATAGGAAGCTTTTCAATCTTCTGGCTCTCAACCGGCACATAGCCCAGTCCCTTTTCTATAGTAAGCTCAATATCTATCTCGGCATCTTTAGAAGTTAAAGTACAAATATGCATTTCCGGATTGGCCACAATGACATCCGTAGTATTTTTTATATCAGCCGCTGTCACAACTTTTTCGCCCTTAACCTTTAAAGTTAAAACCTGTGGCTCATCGGCATAAAAATGAAACCTGACCTTTTTAAAATTCAGGCCGATTTCAACAACGTCTTCCATGACTCCAGGAATGGATGTAAATTCATGCTTGACCCCTTTCACTTTAAAGCGGGTTATGGCTGCTCCCGGCAAAGACGAGAGCAATACTCGCCTCAAAGCATTACCAATAGTTAAGCCATACCCTCTGTAAAGTCCTTCAATCGAGAAGACGCCATGTTTTGCATCTTCCGAGATTCTTTTTATTCCTACACTTTCACTTAAATAAGCAAATTCCATTTTATTTTTATTTTTTACGAATAATAGTCGACGACTATATTAATATCAAAAGGCTGTGGCACATCAACTGGTTTACCGAGCACTGTGGCTTCCCAAGTATTCTTATCCAAACTTAACCAGACCGGAAGTTCGTAGTTCTTCAGCTTTTCACCCAAATCCATAAAATTAGGATTATTTTTGGAAGCCTCTCTTATGGTAATTTTATCGCCAACTTTAACCCTATAAGAAGGAATGGTAACTTTATGATTATTTACCACAAAGTGACCGTGGCTAACCGATTGTTTGGCCGAAGTGCGGCTCGGTGACAAGCCTAACCTAAAAATTACATTATCTAGCCTGGATTCCAATATAGACATTACCTCTCCCGAAGTCACACCTGTTTTCTTTTCTCCTTCTTTGAAGACCCTTGCCAATTGTTTTTCGGTTAACCCGTAAGCAAATCTAACCTTTTGCTTCTCCCTGAGTTGAGTACCGAATTCACTAATCTTTTTTCGTCTCTTGCCGTGTTGGCCCGGAGGATGAGGCTTTCTGGTTAAAGCGCATTTAGGCGAATTACAACGATCCCCTTTAATGGATAGTTTAACGCCCAGGCTTCTTTCTCTTTTTTCTAAAACTCTTTGCATAATATTTTAAATTCTTCTCGTTTTTGGAGGTTTAGGACCGTTATGGGGGATGGGAGTTACGTCCTTAATGGACAAAATATTAAACCCCGCATTGGCCAGGGACCTAATAGCTGAATCTCTGCCTGGACCAACTCCTGAGACTACAACTTCTATGTCTACCGGTCCAGTTTTAGCGACTTTTTCCGCGATGGCTGAAACCACCTTAGAAGCGGCAAAGGGAGTAGCTTTCTTGGGGCCGGCAAAGCCTAGAGATCCTGCGGTAGCCCACGCCAAAACGTTGCCCCTGATATCTGTGATGGTTATTACGGTGTTATTGTAAGAAGCATTAATATAAATCCTGCCCGATTCAATCCTGCGGCTCTCTTTTTTGCTAACCGAAACCTCCGGCTTTGCTTTGGCCTCTGTTCCGTCTTTAGCCGCTTCCGGCTTATTAATTACCTTCTTCTTTCCCATGGTTTACTTTAGTTCGGTTTTTCTCTTACCGCTGCCGGCAGTCTTTCTGACATTTCCCCTCACAGTTCTGGAGTTGGTCTTGGTCCTTTGCCCTCTTACCGGTAAGCGTTTAATATGTCTAATACCCCGATAAGATTTTATTTCTTTCAGACGGCCAATATTCTGTTTTAATACCTGCCTCAGCTCTCCCTCAATCTTATAAGTTTTATCAAGCTCATTCTTAATCTTATCGATTTCTTCGGGCTTTAACTCTTTAGCCTTCTTCCCGGGATTTATTTTGGTCACGTCGCAAATTTTAATAGCCGAAGTTTTGCCTATGCCGTAAAGATAAGTAAGCGCGATGTCCACGCGCTTCTCATCCGGTATATTTACGCCTACCAATCTCATAATATTTATCCTTGTCGCTGTTTATGTTTTGGAATTTTACATACGACATAAATCCGTCCTTTGCGGCGGACGGTTTTACAATTATTACAAATCTTTTTTACTGACGCCCTAACTTTCATATCATAGCCTTCTTGTTATACGCCCCCGTTTATCGTCGTATTCAGTAAGCTCGACTGTTACCTTATCTCCCAGTAAGATTTTGATCCGATACATCCTTATCTTACCGGAGGCGTAAGCCAATAACTCCCGGCCATCGTCCAACTTTACCTTGAAAGTAGCTCCTGGCAGAGTTTCTAATACAGTTCCGTTTACCTTTTCCAACGGGGCAATATTATCACAATGCGTAATCTAAGTCAACGACTATCTTGCTCGGATTTTTAGGGGCATACCTCACCCAAAGAGGCCAAAAACTCACTTCTCCCGACCTAAAACCGGGTATCAAATAAACCAGGCTGCTAATCTCAGATTTGCTCTTGCCCGCTGCCTTAGCCTCAAAATCTTCTACATTAAATGGCCTTGCCCAGCTCGATTTAAAGGCTAAATTAAAGCTCATTTTATTATTAGCTATATCCAATTTAGGTTCTCCGTATCCTTTGTCCGATTCTTGAAGTGAATGACTGAGTAACACTAAATCTGTCTTTGACTCTCCGGCTACTTTACTGGCCAGAGCCGACATTAAGTCGTCTTGTTTAAAACCGAAAACTTTAAGCTCTCCTGAGGCCGTTACGGAAAAGTTGCCGCTACTATCCACTTCTTTATTAATATCTTCTTTGGTAACGGAAAAAATATTAGCCTTATCCAAAACCTTTATATCTTTCGGTATATCAAGCGCCACTTTCGTATTAGCAAGAGATTTTAACTCGGCCTCCAAATCGGCTTTAGCTTTTGTTATATCATCTTCCGTTGGAACCTTTATTTCACCTATAAACCCTCCTATCATTGGGTCTGTAGAAGTCCCGTAGAAAGCATCGTACTTGGGCGATCCTTGAAGCCCGGGAATTCTGAATTTTACTATCGGACCAATATTATATCCCTCTCCCGCCTTATCTGCTGTTACCGACACTTCAATGCTCGTTGCCACAATTTTGCCGTCAACAATTTTGGCTCCGGGCACGGTTATCTTTTTATCCGTCCTAAATATTTTCCCATCAGGCGTAGAAAATCTGGTATTCTGCACCAGCGGTTGGGACTCGGAGCTATACTCGTTATAAACGGTTATCAATCCCCTTGCTTTCCTTTCCACTTGTTCACTGCCCGTTGCCGGATAAGGGCTAACCTTATTCACCGGGTATATAAAGATCTGTCCCGGTATTTCAATGCTACTTTCCAAAACAGATGGAGCTTCTCTTGTAGTGGAAACACTAACTATTCCACTAAAGTCCCAGTTAATTTTTTCCAAGGTTATCTTAATTGTCGCCTTAGGCAAAACATAAACTGCCAACCATGAAAGGAGTAATGCCAGAGCCAACATACCACCGACTCTAAAAAATTTATTTCTGATTAAAGCGAATTTAGGCCGCACTTCATCCAAAGTTGGCTTACTCTGCCATAACCAAGAATGCTCTTTTTTATCTTCCAGTATAGACTTGGTTTTCCTTATTTTGGATGATTCATGTTCGGGCATAGACCCTTCGGGTTCACCATCAGCCACATCAATTTTTCTGGCTTCTTTTATTACCACATCGGTTACGGATCTCTTCTTCCCGAAAAACGGATTAGTGGACTTGATGTCATACGCGTCAGCCAACTCTATGACGTCTTCATCAACCGACTCGATATACACAGTCTTGCCGGCCGAAGCACTCTCTCTCTTTAAAAGCTTAAAATTATTTCTCGAAGCGGCTAGTTCCGAACCCTTCGGAATATAAAGAGATACCTCCTTCTCTGTAGCCTTAATAACCTTTTCTATAATTAGAGTTACCGGGTCGGTTTTATTGATATATATTTTCTTCATAGATTAAGGCATCAGCCACTTTATTCTTCTTTTGGCCAATTGGTTAAGCCAGTCATAAACATTATAAGGCGGATTATTAACTAAATCACTAATATTTATCTCCTGCTCTAATATATGTAGTTTCCCCCTCTTCTTCCCTAAAGCCAAAGCCTTACCATTTATTTCTTGAGGCAAAGAAAAGCTGCTCTTTAAATAAACTGGCGGCAATTTTTTTAACCCCAGCCCCGATAAATTTCTTAAGCTGAGAGTCAGCCCATCGGTAAATTTTTTGAAAGACGACTGGAAAACTTTTTTCATCTTTTCCGTTGCTATTGGAGATATGTCTTGTGCCACAAATTTTTCATATATTTCCCGGGCCGTTTCGTGTAATACGCCGAATTCTTCGGTATAAGCGGAAATAACATCCTTGAGGCCCCAATTAAACTCATTAAGATAAGAGGTCCTCGTTGGCGTCACCAGAAATACCTTAGTAATCTCATCTTTTATGTCCAGGTATAGAAGATGGCTCGCAGCCAAAGATTTCGACAAAAGATATGACTCGGCGCTCGATAGCTCTAAAACCTCGGGCAATTCCTCTTGTTTGTTTGGATTTATATTTAAAACACCCCGTTTAACCATAGTAATAGAAAGGGATATTTCTATGGTTTTCCCGGAAAAACCATGAGGGTTCAAAACTTCATGCCCATCAACTTTTATCCCCACCACTCTCACTCCCGCCAAAATAAGGTCCACTTCGCTTACGCCTAACCTTTCCGCGGCTTCATTTCTTAAGACATCAAAAGACTTCCAAACTACTTTAGATAGATAGTTTTCCAAGTCGGCTTCACTAATTTCCCCCTTCGATTCATGAGGTATGACTACCGAAGAAAAAACCGTAATGGCCGAATCCGAATCAAGGCCTAAGACTTTAGTCACTACCTAAATTATAAACCCAGTACATACTTCTAAGGAAGCATCTCTTTTCTAAACTACCTCTCAGCCGCCCAGCGAGCGGCTTCGTTGTGTTACGTCGTTCGCTTACCCCGCCTCTTAGGAGGCGTACGAAACGTTCCGCAGGTGTGTTCAGCTTGGTCCCCGTTACAACGGGTGAACACACCGAGGAGGAAGAAAATCCGGCCGCTGGAGCCGGATTATTCTGGTTTCGGTAGACAACTAAGAGGCGGGGTACCATGCCCGCTCACTCCTGCCTACCGGCAGGCAGGCCTTAGCACGCGCTATGAAAAGAGATGCTTCCTTTTTATTGAAGTATAGCCTTGATTCTTCTTACTCCTTGAGAAACCGCCTCTTCTTTCAGGATTTTAAAGTGCCCCAGTTCGCTCGTACTCTTAACGTGCGGTCCGCCACAGAACTCTTTACTAAAAGGCTTGCCATCTTTGTCTTCAAGAAAATAAACAGAGACTACGTCACCATATTTGGCTCCAAACTCCATCTCCGCTCCTATTTTTTCCGCCTCCTCTTTAGACATCTCCCTCCTCACCATATCCAATCTCGCCTGTATTTTTTCGTTGACTAAGTCCTCAACCAGCTTAATCTCCTCGGACGTCATTTTCTGTGGATGGGAGAAATCAATGCGTAATCTCTCCGCTGTGATATTACTACCTCTTTGCTTAACATGTGGCCCTAAAACTCTCTGAAGCGAAGCCAAAAGCAAGTGGTGAGCAGTATGAAGTCTAATTGTTTCCTCTTTAGTATCAGCTAGACCTCCTTTAAATTTCTCTTGAATTCCGGCCTTGGAGATTTCTTGGTGTTTCTCCATTTCTTTATGAAAACCTTCCTCGTCAACTTCAATCCCTCTTTCTCTGGCAAGCTCGGTGGTCATCTCAAATGGGAAGCCATGTGTAGTAAATAATGTACTTGCTTGGGCTCCGGAAACACGACCTCCGACGGCAACTTTTTCAAATTCACGCATACCGGTAACAAGAGTATGTCTAAACCTTTCTTCCTCGGCTCCTGCTTCCGATAATATTTTTTTTCTGTTTTTATCCAAATCGGGATAAGAATTTTTATAGGAATCGATAACGCTATTAATTCCCTCTTCCAGTACGCCGTCTCCCTTGCCCAATTTATCTATATGGAAAATCGCTCGCCTCAAAAGACGACGCACTACATATCCTCTCTCATTATTAGAGGGCATCATCCCGTCAGCCATCACAAAAGTGGCAGCTCGCAAATGGTCGGCTACAACACGAAATGATTTCTTATACTTTTCGTCGAGATAGTTAGCTTTACTGCCATTTCTACCAAGGGCAGATTGTATACCGGCTACAATAGCCTCCAATGTATCGATTTTAAAAACATCGGGGTTCCCGTTTGAAGCCGCTGTTATCCTTTCCAATCCGCCGCCAAAATCCACATTTCTTTGAGGCAGCTTACCGAAAGATCCATCCGCGTTTTTTATATACTCCATAAAAACGGAGTTACCTATCTCCATAAATCTGCCGCAGTCGCAATTAGGATGGCATTTGTCGCCAAATTTAGTGTCGTGTGTCAACCCAAAATCATAAAAAACCTCCGAATCCGGTCCGCCTGGTTCGCCTGCGGGCATCGTTTCCGGAACTCCCGACCTACTCCACCAGTTTTTCTTGGCTTCATAGTAGAATATGCGCCCTCCCTGCATCCCCTTCTCATAACCATCCTGTTCACTACCGATATGAATATCTTTAGCCTCGATACCGCTCTCTTTAAATAATCTTTTCCAAATTTCAACGGATTCATCGTCCTTTGGAATATCCAAAGACTCATCCCCGGCAAAAACAGTCACATAAAGTTTACTAGGGTCTAACCCAACACTTTCTGTTAAAAATCCGAAGAACCACGGTAATTGTTCAGCCTTGAAATAATCGCCCAAAGACCAATTGCCCAACATCTCAAAGAATGTTGTGTGCCTGTTATCGCCTACTTCTTCTATATCCATTGATCGCAAACACTTTTGCGAATTGACCAATCTATTGCCCATTGGATGTTTCTCCCCGAGCAAATATGGAATCAAGGGCTGCATACCGCTGCCGGTAAACAGCGTTGTGGGATCGTTTTCCGGAACCAAAGAAGCCGAAGGAATTATTTTATGCCCTTGGCTTTCAAAAAATTTAAGATATTTTTGTCTGATATCTCTCGATGTCATTAGTAACTGTCAGTAAGCCTATTAACCTCATCATGCATTCTTATCTTTTCCAATGCCTTGGATTCAATCTGCCTGATTCTTTCTCGCGTTACGTTAAAAACCTTACCGACTTCTTCCAGAGTATGGGTGACGCCATCAGTTAAACCGAAACGCATCTCCAATATTTTTCTTTCTCTCTCCGTTAAATCCCCCAAAACCTTTTTAATTTGATCTCTCAATAACTCTTGCGATGCCATCTGTGATGGAGTGAGATTCTTCTCGTCTTTAATAAAGTCGGCTCTCACGGATTTATCATCATCGTCGCCAATCGGAGCTTCTAACGACACCACCGTCTGCGAAACTTTTTCTATATATCTTACCTTCTCCACGTCTAAGCTCATTTCTATCGCTATCTCTTCGGTCAAAGGCTCCCTACCAAGTTCTTGTGACAACTTTCTCTTGGTTTGGGTATATTTGGAAATAGTTTCTACCATGTGAACAGGAATACGGATTGTTCTCGATTGGTCGGCCAAAGCGCGAGTAATAGCCTGCCTAATCCACCAAGTGGCATAAGTGGAGAACTTGAAACCCTTTCGGTAATCAAATTTCTCTACCGCCCTAAATAAGCCCATATTACCCTCTTGTATTAGATCGGAAATGCTTAAAGGTCCGCGGTTTATATATCTCTTGGCAATAGAAACAACAAGTCTTAAATTGGCCTTTATTAATTTCTCCTTAGCCGCCGGCTCTCCGGCCTCGGATCGCTTAGCCAAATCTTTTTCTTCCTGGGAATTCAAAAGCGGGGTTCGGCCAATTTCGCGCAAATACATTTGAATATTATCCGGCACCTC
>MHJB01000037.1:13055-15096 GCA_001817805.1 Candidatus Colwellbacteria bacterium RIFCSPLOWO2_12_FULL_43_11
GCATCTGTATTAAAGAGTCTGCCTCCAGTATCTTAATACTTGCCTGTTCCAGCTTATCGTAAATTTCTTCCAAGAAAGATAAATCCTTTTCCACTTTGGGGAAATAATCCAAAATTTCCCAACTGGTCACAAAACCTTTTGACCTACCGCGTTCGATTAACTCGTCGAGCAGTTCATCATTGTGCCCGCTCTTTTTGCTTTTAAGGGTTTTGCCGGGCTTCTTGCCCTTAGTCCGCCGGCTGGCGGATTTAACTTTAGCTTTAATTTTTTTGGGCATTTTCTATATATTGAAGTTTTTTAGAGATATCGTCGAACTCTTTTAATTTTATAAGCAATTCTTCCGTGGTCCCTCCTACTTCCGCTTGTAGTATTTCACGACTCACTACCCTTCTCTTATCCTTCCAATATTCCAACTGCAACTCTTTCAATAACTTATTGAGCTCTTTCTCGGTTGTCTCCGTATCCATCTCCGCTTCCAAACTACTCCGCATACTTACCATATCAAGAATACTCTTGGATTCACTGTCCAAAACAACCTTTTCTCCTCCTAAGGCTAGATATACTCCCTTATATCTTGGGGGTATTAGCTCTATATGGCTACTTAATAGTTTGCCAAGCTCTTCATTTATACTAATTAAACTCAAAGCACGCAAGGCTATATGCTCCAAACGGCTAAATTCTCCTTTATTAAACTCAGTGGGATTGAGAGCCGGCTCCTCCAGCTTTCCTACCGATATTTCTCCAAATTCAAGCTTTTCCAACTCTTCCGTTAAATCTTTAGTGGGCACTCCCGTTCTATGAGACAACTCACTTAGCCAACTAGATTGGTCTATGGCGCTCCAAAGATTCTTTATCTTCCTGAGTAACGTTCTCACGCCCTCCTTGGTTACGACATTCCCCTTTCCCAAATACCGGGCAAAATAGTAATCCATTGCCGGGATGGGCTTGGCAATTATTTGCGATATAAGCTCTGGCTCTTTCTCCGCAACTTCAGCGGGGTCTTTATAATCTCCCAAATCCAGCACAAAAGCGCCAAGGTCAGCCGCTCCAGCCAAGTCTATTGCCCGCTCTGCCGCCAATTTGCCTGCTTCGTCTTTATCAAAAGTAATCAAAATATTATCTGCTAGTTTCTTCAGAACTTTTAAGTGGTCCACGGCTAAAGCCGTTCCTGATGTAGCTACCAGATTTCTTACTCCTGCCTGCCACATCATCAGAAAATCCATTTGTCCCTCTACTAAGAGCACTGTTTTTTCGTCACGAATAAAATTTTTACTCTTCCAATATCCATAAAGAAGTTTGGATTTGTTGAATATCGGCGTCTCTGGACTATTGATATATTTCCCAGTTTCCGGATTCTCCAACTCCGGTAATATTCTGCCGGAGAAACCCACAACTTTTCCAAAATGATTATGTATCGGGAACATTACTCTTCCACGAAAGCGGTCAATATATTTCCCTTTATCGGTCTTAAATATCAAACCAGCGCGCACAGCATCCCCTATATCGAATTTTTCTTTGATTAAATGAAGTGTCAGCGTATCAAAACCCGAGTCGGCATAACCAACTTCAAACTCCGCTATCGTCTCGCGCTTGAGTCCACGGCCCGCAAGATATTCTTTGGCTCTCTTGGATTCTTCCAAAGCTTCGTTCCAAAACCTCAAAGCCGCGCTATTTATGTCATAAAGAACTCCGAATTGTTTTTGGTCAGTCGGGCTTAAACGCCTGAGTTCTATACCCGCTTTTTCGGCTAATATTTTTAAAGCCTCATAAAACTCGATATTCTCATACTTCATCACGAACTTGAAAATATCTCCGCCTTCACCGCAACCAAAACAATGCCAAATCCCACGTTCCGGAGAAACTATAAAAGACGGGCTTTTTTCCTGATGGAAGGGGCAATTAGCCTTGAAGTTTCTGCCGGCCGGCCTTAAATCCAGATAATCCTTAAGAACCGTGACTACATCGAGTTTCTCTTTTATTTCTTCGGAGGGTAAAGCCATGCTTGCCACCTCAATATAACCGACTGGAAGGAACTTTTAAA
>MHJB01000038.1:0-6767 GCA_001817805.1 Candidatus Colwellbacteria bacterium RIFCSPLOWO2_12_FULL_43_11
GCCGATACTTTGCGCCCTGAATGGGTCATTACCGTAAAGGGTAAAGTGAGTGAGCGCCCCAAGGGCATGATTAACGAAAACCTGAAAACCGGTAAACTGGAACTCCAGGTGAGTAAGCTGGAGGTTATTACCAAAGCCAAAACCCCTCCCTTTGCCTTAGATACCGATGGTTACGAAGTAAGCGAAGAACTAAGGATGCAGTATCGCTATTTGGATATGCGCCGCCAGCGAGTCGCTAAAAATATCCGGGACCGCCATAAAGCCACTAAGTTTATGCGTGATTTCCTGACTGCTAAGGATTTCGTGGAGATAGAAACTCCGGGCTTGAGTAAATCTACCCCGGAAGGAGCAAGAGACTATTTGGTGCCTTCCCGTGTTTATCCGGGTAATTTCTATGCCTTGCCGCAATCGCCCCAGCAATACAAACAACTCCTTATGGTTGGTGGAATGGAGCGATACTTCCAGATAGCCAAATGTTTCCGGGATGAGGACACCAGAGGTGACCGCCAGCCGGAATTTACTCAATTGGATATGGAGATGAGTTTCGTTGAACAAAACGACATTTTAAACCTAGTTGAAGAAATGTTCACAAATTTAGTGGAAAGTTTGTTTCCTCAAAAGAAAATTTCCAAGTCGCCCTGGCCCCGTTTGCCGCATAGTTTTGTTCAAAAGGAATACGGCACCGACAAACCGGATTTGAGAAAAGATAAAAAAGATCCGGATGAGTTGGCTTTTGCTTGGGTAATTGATTTCCCTCTTTTTAAAGAACAAACAGAGGAAGATTTTTTTCATGGCTCGGGTTTGGCAAAATTCGCGCCTTCCCATCATATGTTCACCGCCCCTCACCCGGACGACATTGCCCTGCTCGATTCGGATCCACTTAAAGTAAGGGGTCTTCAACACGACCTTGTTCTTAACGGCTACGAAGTCGGTGGTGGGAGCATTAGAATCCATCAGTCGGAGATACAAGAAAAGGTTTTCGACCTGATTGGGTTCACGGATGAACAGAAAAAACAATTTCAACACTTCCTGACTGCTTTTGAATATGGTGCGCCGCCGCATGGAGGAATTGCCCCGGGAATAGACAGGCTTCTTATGATTCTCGAGAATGAGCCGAACATCCGCGAGGTAATCGCTTTTCCAAAGACAGGGGATGGAAGGGATTTGCTTATGGGAGCGCCAAGCGGCGTTTCCGAAGGCCAGTTGAAAGATTTGCATATCGAGATTGTAAAGAAAAAAAACAATGAATAATTTAAAAGAAGAGAGGACGCTCGTGATAGTTAAACCGGACGGCGTTCAGCGTAGCTTAATCGGAGAGATAATTAAGCGGTACGAACAGAGCGGCTTAAAACTGGTCGGCTTGAAGATGATTGTGCCCGACGAGGATTTCGTTGAGTCTCATTATTTGGTTGATCCGGAATGGCGTGTGAAAACCGGGCAGAAAACAATCGATTCTTATAAAAAGAAGGGTAAGACCCCGCCATCGGAAAATCCGATTGAAGTAACTGCAATAATTTTGAAGAATTTGAAGAAGTATCTTGCGGCCGGTCCGGTAGTAGCCATGGTTTGGCAGGGAATACACGCTGTGGGAATTGTGAGAAAAATAACGGGTGGCACCGAACCCTTAACCTCCGATGTGGGCACTATTAGAGGGGACTTTACTATTGATTCTTATGAAATGGCTGATGTTGATGGCCGGGCAGTGAGAAATTTGCTGCATTCTTCAGGGTCTCCGGAGGAAGCCGACAAGGAGATTGCACTATGGTTTAAAGAAGAGGAAGTGTATAGCTACCGCCTCAACAACGAGTCTATATTATACGACATTAACCTGGACGGTATCCTGGAATAGCTTTTTACTTGATTTAAATTTTTGGTATAATACAGTTGTCCCATCCCCAATTGTTTCCAGATTACAATTTTGAAGGGAGGGCAATAGTACTTTAGCCTTAGGGTTGAAGTTGAGCTCACCCACCTAGTATTTAGCTGGGGATTTCAAACGGGGGTGGGACTTTTAATTAAAGAAGTTATTTTACTAATATCGCGTTAGGAATTATTATTAAGACAGGTTCTGATTATGTCAAAAACATTCGAGCACTTTCTGGATAGGTCCCTGGCTCATGTGGTCAGGTTTAACGGAAAGCCGCAACAATTCCCCGAGTCCGTTGCCGAACACTCTTTTTATGTCGCTTATTTCACAGTTGTCTTATTACATTTCTTACGTGATGTGAACGAGCCCATTGACGAAGCCAAGACTTTAAAAATAGCTTTAGTTCACGATATGGAAGAAGCTTTCAGCGGAGATATTTTAACTCCTTTCAAACATTATAACGACGAGATTGCCGAGGCAGTAAGAAAAGTAAATAAAGAAACCATTCCTCTGATGTTTGAAAACTTACCGGATAAGCTTTCATCGGACTTAATAAATTTATGGACGGAAGATGCTGAGCAAAGTTCTAAAGAAGCTCAGGTGGTAAAACTGGCCGATAAGTTGTCTTTAATATCCAAGTGTTATGAAGAAACAAAAGTCGGTAACGAATACTTTAAGCCAATTTATGAGAGAGAGTTGGAAAAATTAAAGAATATAGAACACAGTTGGTGGCAAAAAATAAAAAACAAAATAATAGACTAGCGATTTGCTAGCCTATTTTATTTATAACCAAAGCATTATTTGTCGGGCTGCCGGGAGTCGAACCCGGTCTACACCCACCCCAAGGGTGCGTACTGCCGCTATACTACAGCCCGGCTTTAGGCGACAACCACCCGGCTTTGCCTTTTAACACACGTGGCGCAAGCCACGACTTTCTTACCGGAAGAGAGCCTAGTGGATTGTAGGTTGGGATATTTTCTTGTAGTAGGCTGGGGATTATACTTACCGCGGAGCTTTATCCTGTGTCCGCCCATTTTTGATCCCTTGCCGCAAATTTCGCAAACTTTCATGTTTTTGTTTATTATAAGATATAAAACGATATGGAGAATAACATAATCCTTATAATATTTCAAATAGCGGTGCTCTTGGGCTCGGTTATTATCCATGAGGTTTCTCATGGGTTAATGGCCTTGAGTCTTGGAGATGAAACTGCCAAGGATGCCGGTAGGCTTACTTTAAATCCTATAAGCCACATAGACCTATTTGGTTCCATAATTTTGCCCTTACTCCTGTTTGTTACTCATTCCCCGGTTATTTTAGGTTGGGCCAAGCCCGTACCTTACAATCCTCATGCTCTTTATAAAGATTATATATACGGCCCCTTGAAAGTCGCTCTGGCTGGGCCCTTATCCAACCTGGCCTTGGCTTTTATTTTCGGTCTTATTATCAGACTGGGCAGTAGTTTCTTAAGCCCCGTTACTCTGGGGTTTTTGAGTATGATAGTTTTCATAAACTGCCTTTTGGCGATTTTTAACTTGATTCCTATACCCCCCTTAGACGGCTCAAAAATCCTAACTATCATCTTACCTCCCAGATATTCGCTGGCGCTTCAGAATATCGGCCTGGGCGGGATAATTATTCTTATGATATTTATCTACTATGCCTCGGACGTAATTTGGTTACCGGCAATAATGTTATTCCAACTCTTTGCCGGAAGCATGGGTACTCAGGCTTTTATGGCCATTTTCGGCCACTAAAGCTCCTTAAGTATTGATTGACAAGGGCTATCGCCCTTGCTAATATTAGCCGCGTATGCCGACAATGCGTCAGCTTTTAAAACACGGCAGGAAGCAAACTGCGAGAAAAGACAAAACCCCGGCTTTGGGGGTTTATTTTAACGTTTTACAAAATAGGCCAGTGGCTTCGCCTTCTCCTTTTAAGCGGGGAGTTTGCTTAAAAGTTTTTACAACTACTCCTAAGAAGCCAAATTCAGCCTTACGTAAAGTTGCCAGGGTTAGGTTAACCAATGGGCAAGAAGTAACCGCCTATATTCCGGGCGAAGCCCACAATCTGCAGGAGCACTCCGTAGTTATGATTAGGGGGGGTAGAGTTAAAGATTTACCCGGTGTTCGTTATCACATTGTCCGAGGCGTCTTGGATACTACCGGTGTAAAAAGAAATCAGAGTAGGAGTAAATATGGCGCCAAAGTTGAGAAAGCTGCTAAGTAACCATGAGAAAGAAAAGAAATTATCAAAGAAAATTTGTTCCCGATTTTAAACACAATAATATTGCCGTAACACGCTTTATGAACTATTTAATGGAAGGTGGCAAAAAGTCCGCTGCCGAGAAGATTGTTTACGGCGCTTTTAAAATCATGGGTGAGAAGATTAAGGTTGAACCTTTAGTAATTTTTGAGAAAGCACTGGAAAATGCCGCTCCCACTATTGAGGTTCGCTCTCGCCGTGTCGGTGGCGCCAACTATCAAATCCCACAAGAAGTGCGCCCTGCAAGAAAATTTATGCTGGCCACGAGGTGGATTATAGGAGCCTCCAGGTCTAAGAAGGGCAAGTCTATGGCCGAAAAACTGGCCGAAGAGCTCATGGCTGCTTATAACAACGAAGGCGCGGCTATAAAGAAAAAACAAGACGTCCACCGTATGGCTGAAGCGAATCGCGCTTTTGCCCATTTCGCTCGCTAGATAAAGGGCTTGGTTCAAAAATCATAGCCAAGGGCGAAAGATTTTTGTTTACCAAACCTTTACCGAGCACTCAAATTTATGAAAACGTTAATTATTGAAAATCAAATCAACTTAAAATCAAACCAATTTTCTTTTGGGGGCCGCTTGGTTAAATTTGAGTGCTTGGTGCTCAATTTTATAGTTGTTCACCCCGTTCACAAATAAAATCGGCATGCCCAGATTATACCCCATCGAAAAAATCAGAGACATCGGCATTATTGCCCATATTGACGCCGGCAAAACCACCGTTTCGGAACGCGTCCTTTTTTATACGGGTATTTCTCATAAGATAGGCGAAGTCCACGAAGGCGAAGCCGTTATGGACTGGATGGAACAGGAAAGAGAGCGTGGTATCACAATCACTTCGGCCGCTACCACTTGTTTTTGGAACCCGACTTATAGTCCCGAAAAAGAAAATGAGCATCGTATAAACCTTATTGATACCCCCGGTCACATCGACTTCACAGTCGAAGTTAAAAGGTCTTTAAGGGTCTTAGACGGTGCCGTTGTTATTTTTGATGGAGTTGCCGGCGTTGAACCTCAATCGGAAACCAATTGGCATTATGCCGATGAATACGAAGTCCCCAGAATATGTTTTATTAATAAACTGGACCGTATGGGAGCGAATTTCGAAAAAAGCCTGGCCTCCATCAGAGAGCGCCTCACTCCTAATGCCTTGCCAATTCAGTTGCCGATAGGAACCGAGTCTAATTTCGAGGGCATAGTGGATTTAATCAGAAACAAAGCTTTCAAGTTTGAAGGCGATAAGGGAGGCGACATAATTGAAATGCCGGTACCGGAAAATATGAAGGCGGCTGTTGAGCATGCCAGACATGAATTAATCGAGAAAGTAGCCGGAGAAGACGAAACTCTGACCAATAAATATCTGGAAGGCAAAGAAATCAGTGAAGCTGAAATAAAAAACGCCTTGAGACTGGCTACCATTAAAGTTGCTCTTGTGCCCGTGCTTTGCGGTTCGGCTTTGAAGAATAAAGGCGTTCAATTCATGTTGGATGCCGTAGTTGATTTTTTGCCTGCGCCGTCTGATTTAAAAGGGGTTAAAGGTACTGACCCTAACACAGGGGCGGAACTTACTCGTTTACCGAATGACGTTGAGCCTTTTACGGCTTTGGCTTTCAAAATCGCCGCCGACCCTTATGTAGGGACCCTAACTTACTTCCGGGTTTATTCGGGGGTATTGAAAAGGGGTAGTTATATCTTAAATGCCAGCAAGAATGCCCAAGAGAGAATCGGACGTATTTTAAAAATGCATGCCAATCATCGTGAAGAAATAGACGAAGTATATGCCGGAGAAATTGGCGCTCTCGTGGGTTTAAAAGACACTACCACGGGGGATACTTTATGTGACCCCGATCATCCTATAATTTTGGAATCAATTGATTTTCCGGAACCGGTCATTAGCCAGAAAATTAACCCGAGAACTAAAGCCGACCAGGAAAAGATGGGCTTGGCTCTAAGAAAGTTGGCCGACGAAGACCCAACCTTCAAAGTAAGCGGCGACCCGGAGACGGGTGAGACTATTATTGCCGGTATGGGCGAATTGCACTTGGAAGTACTCGTTGAAAGGATGAAAAGGGAATTTGGCGTTCAAGCCGATGTCGGACGTCCACAGGTCGCTTATAAAGAAACTATTACCGATAAGGCTGAGGCCGAAGGTAAATACATCAGGCAATCGGGCGGTCGTGGACAATATGGCCACGTAAGACTGAGAGTATCTGCCGGCGAGAGAAACAGCGGCTTTGTTTTCTTAAACGAAGTCAAAGGCGGCAATATCCCTCAGGAATATATCCCGGCAATTGAAAAGGGAGTTAAGGAAGCTATGGGCAAGGGTGTCATTGCCGGATATCCGATGGTTGATATTGAAGCTGTTTTATATGATGGCTCTTATCACGAAGTTGACTCGTCCGAAGCCGCTTTTAAAATTGCCGCGTCTATGGCTTTACAGGAAGGCGTAAGGCGTTCCAAACCGATTATTTTGGAACCGGTTATGAAAGTACAGGTCTTGGTTCCGGGAGATTTCCTGGGCGATGTAACAGGAGACGTGTCTTCTAAAAGAGGCAGAATAGAAGCTATGGGCGATAGAGGTACGGTAAAAGTGGTAGATGCCAAAATCCCGCTATCGGAAATGTTTGGTTATGCCA
>MHJB01000038.1:6782-21335 GCA_001817805.1 Candidatus Colwellbacteria bacterium RIFCSPLOWO2_12_FULL_43_11
TGACCCAAGGCCGGGGGTCTTTCACTATGGAATTCGCCGCTTATGAGCAAGTTCCCAAGAGCGTTGAGTTGGCTATAGCGGAAGGTAAAAAATAATTGTGGAGAAGGGTAATATTGACATAAAGAAGCTATTTTACTAAACTTCGTGGAGCAGCTTTTCACCAATTTAAAATATAAACAAAAGTGTCGAGTATATAAGAATAATTAATTAAACAAAAACATGGCGGAAAAAGAAAAATTCGATAGGACAAAACCTCACGTTAACGTAGGTACTATTGGTCACGTTGACCACGGTAAAACAACGCTTACTGCGGCCATTACTCACATCCTTCATTTGAAGGGTTGGGTTAAGAAAGAAGAATCAGTCGATATGATTGATAACGCTCCCGAAGAGAAGGCGCGTGGTATTACTATTGCTTTACATCACTCTGAGTATGAAACAGAGAAGAGGCACTATGCTCACATTGATGCTCCGGGACATGCCGACTACATTAAAAATATGATTACCGGTGCCGCTCAAATGGACGGTGCTATTCTTGTCGTTTCAGCCGCTGACGGCCCGATGCCTCAAACGAGAGAACATATTCTCTTGGCGAGACAAGTAGGCGTACCGGCTATGGTTGTTTTCATGAATAAAGTTGATATGGTTGATGACAAAGAATTGGTTGACTTGGTTGAAGCCGAAATCAGGGAACTTTTGAAGAAATACGATTTCCCCGGAGACGAAACCCCTATAATCCGCGGTTCGGCTCTTAAAGCTTTGAACGCTACCTCAGCCGATTCCGAAGAGGCTAAGCCGATTTTGGAATTGATGAAGTACTTGGATGAATACATCCCGGAACCAAAGCGTGAAACCGATAAACCGTTCTTGATGCCGGTCGAAGACATCTTCTCTATTGAAGGTCGCGGCACAGTTGTAACCGGCAGAATTGAAAGAGGTAAAATTAAAGTGAACGAAGAGGTTGAGGTTGTTGGTTTAAAGCCTACCGCTAAAACTGTTGTAACCGGTATCGAAATGTTCCAGAAACTGCTCGATGAAGGACTCGCTGGCGATAACGTTGGTTTACTTCTTCGTGGTCTTAAAAAAGAAGATATTGAGAGAGGGCAAGTAATTGCCAAAACCGGCTCGGTAACTCCACATACGGAATTCGAAGCCGAAGTCTATATTCTTTCCAAAGAGGAAGGCGGCAGGCACACTCCGATTTTCTCCGGCTATAAGCCTCAGTTCTATGTAAGAACAACGGACGTTACCGGTGAAGTAACTTTGCCGGAAGGAACCGAAATGGTTATGCCAGGGGATACTGTTAAATATGTTGTTAAACTTATTGCTCCAATCGTATTGGAGGAAAAGACTCGCTTTACGGTCAGAGAAGGAGGCAAGACCGTTGGTGCTGGTGTGGTTACTAAGATAATTAAATAAAGTGGCTAAGGCTAAAGAAAAGGAATTAGTTTCAGGGGATAAGCTAAGGCTCCGTATTAGGTCTTATGACAACCGCTTAGTGGACAATTCCTGCCGTCAGATAATAGAGACCCTGAGGCGTCATGATGCTAAACTTGTGGGCCCTATACCACTTCCCACGGAATTCAAAAAGTACAGTGTCAATCGCTCTACTTTCGTTCATAAGAAATCCGTAGAGCAGTTTGAAATGAGAATTCACAAGAGACTAATAGACATCTTAAAACCCGTTCCCAAGCTTATAGAATCTCTGCAGGACCTCAATCTACCGGCAGGGGTGGACATCGAAATAAAGATGGTATAGACTTACAAGTAACGGGATAGCCAATAAAACCATTATCAAAAATAACCGGGGCTATAACCCGGTTATTTTATTAGATTAACTCACCCCATGGAACGATTAATAGGGAAAAAATTAAAGATGAGCCAAATTTGGCAGGACGACAAAATTGTCCCCGTTACTTTTATTTCTACCGAAACCGAGCCGGATTTGGAAGTCGGTTCGCTTGTTAAGGTAAGCGGCATATCTAAGGGTCGCGGTTTCCAGGGCGTAGTTAAGCGTCATGGTTTCGGTGGTGGTCCAAAAACTCATGGTCAGAAAAACAGGCAGCGTGCTCCCGGGTCCATTGGTAGCACCGCCCCTCAACGCGTTTGGCCCGGAAGAAGAATGGCAGGACGAATGGGTGGAGACAAAATCACTGTCAAAAATTTAAAAGTAGTTGAAGTGGATAAAGAAAAGAAGCTGGTACTTTTGCGGGGCGCGGTTGCCGGTGCCATAAATTCCAAAGTTCAAATTTATAAATCATGAACTCCGAAATTCACAATTTAAAAAACGAGCGGGTTGGCTCGGTAGATTTGCCCGAACGCGTTTTCAAGGTTAAATGGAATCCCGATCTTGTTCATCAAGCGGTTCGTGTTCAACTGGCTAATAAACGCGATAATCTCGCTCACGCCAAAGGCAGAAGCGAAGTAAGGGGCGGTGGGGTAAAGCCTTGGAGACAGAAAGGCACCGGCCGCGCTAGACACGGTTCAATCAGGTCTCCCATATGGAAAGGAGGGGGCGTAACTCACGGTCCAAATAAAGAAGAGATTTTCACTTTAAAGATAAATAAAAAGATGAAGCAGTTAGCTACTTTTTCGGTGCTCTCGAGGCGTCTTAAAGACGGTGATATTAAAATAATTGATTCTCTGGATATTAAAGATGCCAGAACCAAGTCTTTGAATGAGATGCTTAATTCCTTTTTCGGTAAAAAGATTAAATTAAGCGCCCTACTCATTCCTAAGGAGGCTGATAAAAATATATATAAGACCAGCCGCAATATTTCCGGCATCCAGGCGCTGAGCCCCAAGTCTTTAAATGTTTACGACTTGATGAAATATAAAAATATTTTGATTGATAAGGAAGCCGTATCGGTAATTGACAAACACTACCATGAAGTCAAGTAACTTAATTATAAAAAAACCTTGGATTAGTGAAAAATCCACCGACCTGGCGAGCTTGGATAAGTACGTGTTTTTGGTAATTCCCGAGGCCACCAGCCATCAGATTAAACAAGCCATCCAATCCATATATAAAGTTCATGTAGTGAAAGTTAATATAACAAATATGAATCAGGCTAATAAGAAAAGAAAAAAGGCTATTGTTACCCTGAAAGCCGGCGAAAAAATTGATGTCGTTCCTCACTAAACATGAAACATTTTAAACCTACAACTCCAAGCCGCAGACACATGACCGTAGTGGACTACGGTGATTTGAGTAGAGTCGCGCCTCACAAACCTCTTTTAATAAAATTAAAAAGCCATGCCGGCAGAAATCATCACGGCAGAATTACTACGAGGCACCAAGGCGGCGGAGTTAAGCAGATGTATCGTCAGGTTGATTTTAAACATAATAAGATAAATGTCGTGGGCCGTGTTGAAACTCTGGAGTACGATCCCTATAGGACCGCTTTCTTAATGAGGGTTCTTTATAAAGATGGTGAAAGGCGTTATCACTTGGCTCCCAGGAACGTTAAAGTCGGCGATAGTATTATAACTGCGGAGAAGGCGGAACTTGTTCCCGGCAATCGTGTTGCTTTAAAAAATATTCCGGTGGGTTACGGAGTTTTTAACATTGAACTGAATCCCGGAAGAGGCGGAGCTATAGTTCGTAGCGCCGGGAGCCAAGCTCAAATCTTAGCCCAAGAAGATGGTTATACTCATCTTAAATTACCATCGAGCGAGGTTAGGCGTATTTTATGGACCAACTTTGCTTCTCTGGGACAGGTCTCAAACCCCGACTATAATTTAATGAATATCGGGAAAGCTGGTAGGTCAAGACTCATGGGTATAAGGCCTACTGTAAGAGGTACGGCTATGAATCCGGTTGATCACCCATACGGTGGTGGTGAGGGCAAGCAGCCACGCGGCACTAGACGCCCCAAGACTTTGTGGGGTAAAGTGACAGGCGGCCACAAGACCAGGAAGAGAAAGAAATGGTCTAATGTTGTGATAGTTTCAAGGAGAAGTAAAAATAAGAAAAAATAACATGTCCAGAAGCTCTAAAAAAGGTCCATATATTAACGAAAAGCTCTTAAAGAAAGTAGCTAAAGTTAAACCTGGAGATAAGACCATTATAAAGACTTGGTCTAGAGATTCTTTTATCGCCCCGGAAATGGTTGGCTTAACTTTTGGCGTGTATAACGGTAAAGATTTCATAAACGTTATCGTCGCTGAAGATATGGTGGGCCACAG
Organism: Candidatus Colwellbacteria bacterium RIFCSPLOWO2_12_FULL_43_11; assembly: GCA_001817805.1. GTDB lineage: Bacteria > Patescibacteriota > Minisyncoccia > UBA6257 > Colwellbacteraceae > 2-12-FULL-43-11. The sequence continues at coordinate 10,971 of MHJB01000038.1, forward strand.
GCTGGGAGAGTTTTCCTTAACCAGAAAATTCGTAAGACATGGAGGTAAAATGCAAAAAGAACTTGAAGCCGCCGCGGCGGTTGCTGCCGCTCCCAAGGCAGAACCGGCTAAACCGGCTGGTAAATAATTTTTATGAACAAAGCTACGGCACAATTGAATAATTTAAGAGTTACCCCGAGGAAGGTGCGCTTAGTTGCGGGACTCTTAAGAGGTCGTGCCGTTAGTGAGGCTTTAGCACAGTTACAGGTAATGCCTTGGCGCTCTGCTCCGGCCATTACCAAACTTTTAAAGTCAGCCGTTTCCAACGCCAAAAATAAAAACATGAGCGCCGATAAGTTGTTTATCGAATCCATCGCCGTTGATGAAGGACCCATGCTTAAGAGAATTTTACCCAAAGCTATGGGCAGGGGTACCCCGATTCATAAAAAGATGAGTCATGTAAAAATAGTTTTAGGTGAAAAAGAAGGGATGCCTGTTTCTAAGTATGTTTTTTACGAAAAGACCAAGAAAGCGAAAAAGCATAAGCATACCAAAGACGATAAGCCTAAGTTCCAAGAAGTTAAGGGAGTCGGCAAAGAAATAAAGCCTGGAATTTTCCAGAGGCTGTTCAGGAGGAAATCAATTTAAAGATATGGCTAATAAAATAAGACCAGATTCATTTCGTTTAGGTATTATCAAATCTTGGAATTCCAGGTGGATTAACCGTAAAAACTTACCCAGTTGGCTTGAGGAAGACGAGAAAATGAGAGAAATTATAATGTCAAAAATTGGCCTTGCCGGTATAGCTGGCATTGAAATAGAGCGTACTAGTGAAAAGTGCAAAATTTTCATCAAAGCCTCAAGGCCCGGTCTTGTTATCGGCCGCGGTGGTAAGGGTATAGAGGACTTGACCAAGCTTTTAGAAAAAGTAATTAGACAAAAAACCGCTTTGAGTCTTAATGTTGAAGAACTGAGACGGACCGAAGTATCGGCTGCGGTTTTGGCACAGAGCATAGCTTGGGATTTGGAAAAAAGAATGCGTTTCAGAAGGACCATGAAAAAATATTTGGATTCCATCATGCAAAACAGAAATGTCTACGGCGCTAAAATAAAACTGGCCGGTAGATTGGATGGTAACGAAATTGCGAGGAGCGAGCAATTGTCTCGTGGTAAGTTGCCACTCTCAACTTTGCGAGCCAATATTGATTACGGCACAGCCACGGCCTTCACTACTTATGGAACAATAGGTATCAAGGTCTGGGTTTACAAAGGAGATATTTTTGAGAAAGAGAAAGAAAAATAGAACATGCTTATACCCAAAAAAGTAAAACACAGGAAGTGGCATAAGGGCCGAAGACGAGGAAGTCTCACGGAAAGCAGGGGCACCAAGGTTTCTTATGGCTCTTATGGCTTAAAGGCCCTAGAGGCCTCTAGGCTCACTTCCAGGCAGATTGAAGCCGCGAGGCGAACCGTGAGTAACTTCACTAAACGTGGTGGTAAATTTTGGATTCGTGTTTTTCCCGACAAGCCGATAACCAAGCGTCCACCCGAAGTTACTATGGGTGGCGGTAAAGGCGCCGTTGATCACTACGTGTTTCTGGTTAAGCCCGGTAGAGTGTTGTTTGAAATAGATGGCGTAACGGAAGCTACCGCTATGAGAGCCTTAACTTTGGCTGGCCATAAATTACCGGTGAAAACTAAAGTGGTAAAAGAGAATTAAAGTATGAAAAACCAAGATATAAAACTTTTGAAGTCCAGGAGCTTGGGAGAATTGGAAAGAAACCTTAAAGAGAAACAGGATGCTTTGCAGAGCGCCAAATTCGATTTGGCTTCGGGTAAGGTTAAGAATTTCTACTTTGTTAAAGATACCAAGAAAACCATAGCCAGGATCAAAACTTTTATTAATCAACAGAAAGCCAAATAAACATGGAAAATATCAAGAAGATAATTAAAAAGAGAGTTACCGGAGTTGTAGTCAGTGATAAAATGATGAAAACTGTGGTTGTTGAAGTCACCCGTCTTAAACTACATCCTAAGTATTTAAAGAGATATAAATACAGCAGCAGGTTTAAAGCTCACGATCCTAATAACACTTACAAAATAGGGGATAAGGTTGTTATTCAAGAGATTAGGCCTATGTCGAAAGATAAAAGATGGGTAGTTGTAAATAAGATTTAAAAAACATGGTTCAAGAGAGATCAATATTAAAAGTTGCCGATAATAGTGGTGCTAAAACCATCAGAGTTTTTCGCGTCTTAGGCGGTAGCCGCAGGCGCTACGCTGGTTTGGGAGATATCGTCGTAGCTTCTGTTCAAGTTGCCGAACCAAGGAAAGCTATTAAGAAAAAGGATATTGTCCGGGCTGTTATCGTTAGAACCAAGAAGATTATCCGCCGTCCCGATGGCAGTTATGTTAGGTTTGATGATAATGCCGCGGTCATTGTTGATAAAAAAGAACCCAAGGCTACAAGAATCTTCGGACCGATTCCTAGAGAGTTAAAAGAACTTGGCTACGATAAAATCATTTCTTTGGCTCAAGATATAGTTTAAATAATATGAATATCAAGAAAGGCGACAAAGTTTTAATAACCAAAGGTAAAGACAGGAGTAAATCCGGTAAGGTAATTAAGATTTTTGTCGAAAGTAATAAGGTTGTGATTGACGGATTAAATTTAGTGAAGAAAACCGTTAAACCGAAAAAACAAGGAGAGAAAGGACAGATTATAGCGGTACCTTCTCCTTTAGCCGTTTCTAATGTTAAGTTGATATGCCAATCTTGTGGCGAACCGACAAAGGTAGGCCACAGGACAATAAACCAGAAGAAAGAAAGATATTGTAAAAAATGCAAAGCCACCAATTAGAAAAAATAGTAGTTTCAGTGGGCGTGGGTAAGATGCGTCAAAACAACGCCCAGTTTGACGACAAAGTATTGCCGGAACTTATTAAAGAGTTAAGCATGATTGTGGGTCAACGCCCGGCTCCCCGGAAGGTCAAAAAATCAATCGCTGCTTTTAAGACCCGCGAGGGAGATGTTGTCGGTGTTGTAGTGACTTTGAGGGGCAAAAGAATGGAAGATTTCTTGTCCAGACTTATTAATGTCGCCATGCCCAGGGTAAGGGACTTTAGAGGCATTAATCTTACCAATTTTGACTCTCGCGGTAATTTGACAATAGGTATAAAAGAACATACTGTTTTCCCAGAGATAATTCCCGAAAACTCTAAAGTGAATTTTGGTTTAGAAATAACCTTGGTCGCGGGTACTAAGAGTAAAGAAGAAGGCTTAGCTTACTATCGTAAGTTGGGTTTACCATTAAAGAAACAATAATTTATTTACATGGCCAAGACTTCAGTTATAGCTAGATCTAAAAAAACACCCAAGTATTCCACGAGGGGTGTTAGGCGTTGTTTCCGTTGCGGCAGAAAAAGAGGTTATATGAGGGATTTTAATCTATGCCGTATTTGTTTTAGAGAACTGGCCAGCCTGGGTCGTATTCCTGGAATTAAAAAGTCTTCTTGGTAAAAATGTATACAGATTCAATTATTAGAATTAAAAACGCGCTTGCTAGAAATAAGGAGAGAGTAAAGATTCCTTATTCCCGTTTTGACGAAAGCATACTGGAGTCGCTTGTTAAGTATGGTTATTTGGAAGAAATCTCGAGAAAAGGCAGGGGAGTTAAGAGAATCGTTGAGGTTAAGCTCAAATACGATAAAGATGATAATTCACCAATTTCAGGCATGAAGATAATTAGCCGTCCTTCAAGGAGGATGTATGTCGGCTGGCGGGATGTTAAAAGGTCTCATCAGGGTTACGGGCACTTCTTTTTATCCACTCCCAAGGGGATTATGGTTGGTAAAGAGGCTAGAAAAAATAAAGTCGGTGGCGAGTTATTATTTGAAATCTGGTAATAATTTAAAAACATATGTCTAAAATAGGAAAACAACCAGTAAAAATTCCAGCCGGTATTTCCGCGGAAATGAAAAACGGCTCTTTGGAGGTTAAAGGAAAAAACGCCACTTTAAGCGTAAAGTTATTGCCTGGTATTAAAGTTGAAGTTAAAGACGGCGAAATAATCTTTATTCCCAATGGTTCAACAAAACAAATTATAAGCAACTGGGGCACAATGAGAGCCTTAACTGCCAACGCCGTTAGTGGTGCGAGCGACGACTTTGTTAAAGAGCTAGTTATTGAAGGAGTGGGGTATAAAGCCGAGCTTCAGGGAACCAACCTCGTTCTAAGTGTCGGCTTTTCCCATCAGGTTAATTTTCCTATTCCAGAAGGTGTGAAAATTACGGTTGATAAAGCTAATATCAAGATTACCGGTTCCAGTAAAGAACTGGTCGGCGAAACCGCCGCCAAGATAAGACGTATTAAAAAGCCGGAGCCTTATAAAGGCAAGGGCATAGCGTATAAAGGAGAGGTTATTAGAAGGAAGGATGGCAAAAAAGCCACAACTTCAGCTTAAACTATGAGAAGAAAGCTACTGAATAAAATTAGGTCAAGGAGAGCCAATAGAGTAAGGGCTAAAATAACAGGCACCAAAGAAAGGCCTCGTTTGTCGATTTTTAAAAGTAATCAATACGTTTACGCTCAGCTCATTGATGATGAGTCTCAGAAGACAATTATTTCCGCCTCCACGAGAGGTTTTAAGAAGGGAAAGAGCAAAGGAACCCTAAAAACTAGTGATGCCGTGGAATTAGGCAAGTTACTGGCCGGCCTTGCTAAAGAGGCTGGTATTAAAAATGCTATTTTGGATAGAGGCAGATACGCTTATCATGGTAGAGTAAAGGCTGTCTCTGAGGGGCTAAAAGCGGAAGGGATAAAAATATAATGGAGAGAAGATTTAAAAAGGACAATTTAGAAGAGGCAGTTTTAGACTTGCGCCGCGTTACCAGGGTTATGGCTGGCGGTAAAAGGATGAGGTTCAGGGCCACTATGGTAGTGGGCGACCTTAAGGGTAAGGTTGGCGTGGGCGTGGCTAAAGGATTGGATGTTGAGCAAGCTATTACTAAAGCCAGGTCAAAAGCTCAGAAGAATATGATTGAGGTTAAAATGAAAGACAAGAGTATCCCTCATGAGGTTTGGGCTAAATTCGGCGCGGCTGAAGTATTGATTAAGCCGGCCGTACCCGGTCACGGGCTTGTCGCTGGCGGATCTCCCAGAATTGTTTTGAAACTGGCCGGCATTCAGGATGTTACGGCGAAGTGTTTAGGAACTACGAAAAATAAATTGAATTTCGCTATCTCCACCATAAACGCTTTGAATAAATTAAAACCAGCTAAAAATTAATACCACCAACAAGATGCAGCTTCACGATTTAAAACCTTTTCATCTTAATAAAACCGGCAAGCGTGTTGGCCGTGGTGGCAAACGCGGCACTACTTCCGGACACGGCACTAAAGGACAAAAATCCAGGTCCGGACATAAGATCAGGCCAGCTGAGCGCGATTTGATTCAGCGTTTGCCCAAATTAAGGGGCTTTAGAAATAAGGCCAATAGGAATAAAGTTAATAAGAAGTTCAAAGTAAGAGCAAAGAATGTTTGATAAGGTAATAACACTTTTTAAAATTAAGGAGCTTAGAAATAAGCTTTTGATTATTGCTTTTATTTTCGTTTGTTTTAGAGTGCTGGCTTCAATTCCTATACCGGGAATTAATGCTGAGGCCTTAAAAGGATTTTTAGGCAGCAACCAACTTTTGGGTTTCTTAAATATTTTCTCCGGTGGGGCTTTAAATAATCTTTCTATCGCCATGTTGGGTTTAAGCCCCTATATCACTTCCACCATCATTATGCAGCTTTTAACAATGATATTTCCTAAGCTGAAGCAACTTTATTACGAAGAAGGTGCTGCGGGCCGTGCCAAATTCAACCGATATTCAAGATACGTTACTGTGCCATTGGCCGTGTTGCAGAGTTACGGATTTTTACGTCTTTTAATTTCTCAAGGAGTTATTGGCCAATTGAGCCTTACCGAAATGTTTATTAACGTGAGCGTTGTGACTGCCGGAAGCATGATACTTGTTTGGCTTGGAGAAATAATTACGGAACAAAAATTGGGGAATGGCGTGTCCCTTCTCATCTTTGCGGGTATCGTAAGCGGTCTGCCGTTGGTTTTTAGAAATGCCTATCTGAGTTACACTGCCGGCACTACCCCTATAACTACTTATTTGGTCTTCCTCTTGCTGGGCTTGATAGTTATAGCCGGCGTTGTAATGGTAAACGAGGGAGAAAGAAAAGTTCCCGTTTCTTACGCCAAAAGAATTCGCGGCAATAAAGTCTATGGCGGAGTTTCAAGTTATTTGCCGCTTAAGGTAAACCAGGCGGGCGTCATCCCCATCATTTTTGCTATTTCCATACTTCTCTTTCCTCAGTTTTTCGGACAGATTATCTCCATCGCCTCTCCGGATATTGGTAACACAATAAATACTTGGGTTAACAATGTGCTTATTGGCAATCAAATAGTTTACGCAGTCTCTTACTTCTTTTTGGTATTTATATTTACTTATTTTTATACTGCTGTTACTTTTGACCCCCAGGAAATATCTAAAAATTTACAGCGGGCTGGCGGCTTTATTCCGGGCATCAGACCAGGGGAGTCCACTTCAACCTTCCTTCAAAAAATAATTTCCCGTATAACTTTGTTCGGGGCTACTTTCTTGGGGTTAATAGCGGTTCTTCCTTTGACCACTCAGTTTTTAAGCGAAAATCAGTCTTTAGCCATTGGTGGCACAGCCCTACTTATCGTAGTTTCCGTAGCGATTGAGACGGCGAAACAAATCGACTCTCAATTAACAGTAAGGGAGTATGAAGGTATTAGGTAAACCAAAGGCGATTATTATTTACGGCCCCCCGGGCGCCGGTAAGGGGACTCAGGCCGATTTATTGGCCAATCATTTCGGTTTTGTTCACTTTGATACCGGGAAATACCTGGAATCTTTAATTTATAACCCCGTTTATAAGAAAGATAAGATTATTCAAAGAGAAAGGAATTTCTTTGAATCCGGCAAACTTATGACTTCAAGTTGGGTGTTGGATATGGTTGTCAAACGTGCCAAAGAAATTGCCAAAGCTGATTTGGGAATTATCTTTAGCGGCTCACCCAGAACTGTCAGTGAGGCTAAAGGGATGATACCGGTTTTGGAGCGTCTTTACGGCAGAAAAAATATAATGTTCTTTGTCTTAAAAGTAACACCCGCCACCTCTTTAAAGAGAAATAGCCGCCGTTTAGTTTGCAGTATTTGCGAGGCTCCCGTGCTTTTCCTCAAGGAAACCAGTAAGTTTACCGTGAAAAGCAGATGTCCTTTCTGTGGTGGTAAACTTTTTAGGCGCACTTTAGACAAGCCGGTTATAATCAAAAAGAGGCTTATAGAATACGGTTTAAGAACCAAGCCTGTTTTTTCCGAAATTAAACGTCAAGGCTACAAAGTATTTGAGGTTACGGGAAAGGCTCTACCCTTTCAGGTATTCCAAAAAATTAAATCTCATATAAGAATTAGTTAGATGTCGCTTATTAAAACCGACTTACAAATATCAAAAATCAGGCAATCTGGAAAAATTTTAGGCTTCGTCTTAAGACAGCTTAAAGAGAAAGCGGCGGTAAGCGTAAGTCTTATGGAGCTGGACGAGCTGGCTCATAGCCTGATTATTGAAGCAGGTGCTAAGCCCGCGTTCCTCGGATATCACCCCGACGGAGCCAGGGCGCCTTTCCCTTATACACTTTGTGCCTCAATCAATGACACGGTAGTTCACGGACAGCCATCGGCTTATAGACTGAAGTCTGGTGATGTATTGAAATTGGATTTAGGAGTGGATTTTCAAGGAGGCATAACTGATTCGGCTGTTACGGTACCTATCGGTAAAGTAGACAAAGATTTATTGCGTCTCATTAAAGCCACAAGATTGGCGCTCGAAGAAGCTATAAGATTTGTTAAGCCAGGCCACACTGTGGGCGATATAGGTTTCGCTGTAGAGCGTACTGCCAAAGCTGAGGGAATCAAAATTATGGAGGGGCTTACGGGACACGGAGTAGGAAATGAACTTCATGAGGAACCGGTTGTCTATAACTTCGGTCGCCGTGGTGCCGGCATGGTCTTAAAACCGGGTATGGTTATAGCTATCGAACCAATGACGAGTTTAACTACAACGAAATGTATTCAAAAAAAAGACGATAGTTTTGTCACTTACGACAAAAGCGTTTCGGCTCATTTTGAGCATACGGTTCTGGTGACTAAAAACGGGAAAGATGTTTTAACTCTCTAAATCTCCGATTTAAATATGCCTTTTGGAGTTAAGAAGTACAGGCTGTCTTCGTTCGGCTTATAATCGTATTCCGATATATCGGTCCCAAGTCTTGTTGTATTCAGTGGCAATCTTTCGTCCACTTCCGTGAAATAGAGGCTTCTATCGGCTTTTATAAAGAGGTGTTCGTTATCTTTATACCAACTTAAATCACTTATAGTTTCATTTATTCCGCTTTCCAATTTCAAATATTTTTCCTTGTCTAATTTATAGACATATAAAGGCCCGTCATAATCTAAAAAGGCTATGGTTTTGTTATCGCTGGCCAAAGCGAATAAGGCGGCCTTATCGGCGATGTTAAAAACTTCATTATCGGAGAAAACCGAAAGCTCGCCATTTTTAAACAGAATCACGACTTTGCCGTCACTCCCCAGTTCCCAATTTTTAATCTCGTCTATCTCCAGGGCATTTATTTTGGAAACCGTCCTAAATATCAAGCTATATTTATATAAACTGTCTTTACCGTAGAAAACCACCTCTTGCCCCTTGGTTTTAAAATCAACCGGCGCTTCCGCAATTTGCTCAATCGTGAGTCGTGCCGTGTCTAACGTATATAAAGCGCCTCGGCTTTGTATTATTAACCTGTCGTGGTTGAAAGGATGAATGGCGACTTTAACAATAGGCACCGCTCCAATGAGGCCCAAGCGCGATTCTTTTAAATTGTTGAAAAGAGTACTGATATTTAAAGCGGTGCTGGGAATAAAAATATTATATAGGTAATAAATTTTACTGACCGAGTTATAAGTTATTACAGTACCGTCATCCGCCGTATCGATTACCGAATCTCCCAAAAGTTTGTTGCCCCCCGTCTTTATTCCACCGGCCGCCTCGGTTATTAAACTGCCGTCATTTATATAAAATTTATCTACTGGCTCGCTTAACTTATCCGGCTCTTTTTGGGACACAAGTACGATGGAGTCAAACACCTCAACTAAAGATTTCTTAACGCTTACATTTTTTTCCCAATTAAAGTATCCGTCTCTCTCAAGATTTAAATGATAGCTGTCTTCTTTGAGGTTACTTATAAGGGTTCCCGACTGCAAAAAGCCCGATTGATTCTTAATCTCTTTGCCGTCCAAGGAGATGCTGGCATCGGTAGGCTCGCTTCTTAGGTATATCCCCCCGGTTTCCCTGAAAGAAAGGTTCGTGAAATCCAGCTTGAATCCCAAGGAATAGGCTACCAAAAGAGAACTTATTATAAGAAACAAAAACGATGAAATATAGAATAATAACCTCCTGGTGCGGATAGACATTGATAGAACCTATTTTTCAAACAATCCTTAAACGCGTTCTTGCCTGCTTGGCACGAGTGCGAGACCTGCCGAACACAGGCGTATCTTGATGATACGCCAAGGAGGCGTAACGAAGCAATCGGGCTAAGCAGGCAGCTCTCGATGGGATATGGCCAATTTTATATATAACTGCGTTGCTCCTCCTCGGCGTATATCCACACGCCTTCGTCGTCGCGCCTGGCTCTCTATAAAATTGGCTCATATTGCGTTAGGAATTGTTTGAAATATAGGTTCTGTATATAATAAGTTGGATGAAATTCATTGTAAACGGCGGACGTAGGTTAGAGGGAGAGATAAAGGTTTTGGGCTCTAAAAATGCTGCGACTCCTATAATCTCGGCTACCATTTTAACTTCCAGGCCCTGTGTTATAGAAAATGTTCCCAAAATAGGCGATGTAGCGACTCTACTTGCGATTTTAGCCAGTATGGGTTCGGAAATCTCTTGGCTGGGCGAACGGACATTGCGTATTGTTAATAAGGACATTGACCCTAAAAAAATTGATTTGCATTTGGTTAGACGCATCCGCTCTTCCGTTCTTCTTGTTGCTCCCATCCTTGCAAGATTTGGAGAGTTTGTTACCGGCACTCCCGGTGGGTGCCACATAGGAGTTAGGCCCCTGGATGCCCACCTTGAGTCTTTTAAAGACTTAGGTATTGAGGTTAATTACAATGCGACTAAAGACCTATACAGGCTTAAAACTCCCAAGAAATACGATAAAAGCTCGGTTATCCTTAAGGAATTCAGCGTTACCGCTACGGAGAACTTGATGATGTTGGGATATAAAATTCCAAGCCTGGA
>MHJB01000039.1:0-13203 GCA_001817805.1 Candidatus Colwellbacteria bacterium RIFCSPLOWO2_12_FULL_43_11
GGTTAAGGTTTTAACTCCCAGTTTTTGAGCCTTATTAAATTTAGAACCGGGCTCAGAGCCGGCCACAACGTAGTCGGTTTTTTTGCTTACCGACTCGGATGTCTTGCCCCCTAACTGCTTAATTTTACTTTTGGCTTCTTCGCGAGACATTGAATCAAGCGTACCCGTTATTACGAAAGTTTTACCGGTCAATTTACCGGCGGCTTTTTTTGCTTCACGCAAAATTTCTACGCCGTTCTTCTTTAGTCTATCTATATAATTTAGGTTTTCTTTGGCATGGAAAAAATCATGCACACTTTTAGCCACAACAGGGCCGATATTTTCTATAAAGTTAATCTCATCCGGAGGCGCGTCGATTAGTTTATCTAAAGTTCCGAAGTGTTCCGCTAAATCTTCCGAAGTCTCTTCCCCTACGTGCAAGATGCCTAGGGCATAGATAAATCTCGAGAGTGATACCTTACGGTGGTCGTTGATGGAATTGATAATGTTTTCCGCGCTCTTTTCCCCAAATCTTTCCAGATTATCTATATCGCTCTTCTCTAGGGTAAAGATGTCGGCGGCATCGCTAATCAATCCCTCTTCTTTTAATCTGTCCAGTACTTTAGGGCCTATAGTGTAAATCTCAAAAATATTAACAAAATGTTGCATCCCTCGGCGGTTTTTCGCGGGACACTTGGGATTAACGCAGTAATAAGCGGTTGATTCAAGATTAGACTTCTCTCCAATTGACCTTTTCTCCACACCCGAACCACACACCGGACAACGGATAGGAATCTTTATAATCTTTTCTTTGCCTGCCCTTAATTTAAGAAGAACCTCTACTACTTCCGGGATAACGTCCCCCGCTTTCTGTATAACCACCGTATCGCCGATTTTTAATCCCAATCTATTTATTTGGTCCATATTATGGAGTGTGGCCTTAGATACGGTTGAACCGGCAACCAGTGTTGGCTCAAATATGGCAACGGGAGTGAGTACCCCGGTGCGCCCCACGTTAAAAATTACATCTTTAACAATGGTTGTAGCTTTTTCCGCCGGATACTTGAAAGCGACCATATATCGCGGAGCCTTGCCTACTACTCCCAAGATTTGCTGGAAAGACAATTGGTCGACGGATACGACTACTCCATCGGTACCGAAAGGCAAATTGGGCCTTAATTTTTCAATCTTATCAATAAAGGATTCTATTTCGTGAAGATTATCGCTACTTAACTCGTAATTCTCTAAAGTTTTAAAACCTAAGTCCCTGAATTTTCTGTGAAGACCGGAGTGTTTTTGAGAGGGGTTAAACTTAGGGTCGCTTACCAGGCCAGGCAGTTCAGGATTATCGGCTATATCATAGGCAAAGAAATCTAGTTTTCTTTTGGAAGCCAAATTCGGATCTAACTGACGCAGACTTCCTGCCGCAGCGTTCCTGGTATTGGCGAAGAGCGGTTTATCTTCTTTTGCCTGTTTTTTGTTTAGCTCCTCTAGGACACGCTTAGGCATAATTGCTTCGCCTCTTATTTCAATAAATCTGGGGAAGGGTGAACGCAATTTTAACGGGATTGATTTTATAGTTTTTAAGTTCTGTGTAATATCTTCCCCTACCAAACCATCGCCTCGAGTTGAGCCTCTAAGAAATACGCCCTTTTCATAAATTAAAGATACTGCCAAGCCATCGAACTTAATTTCGGCAAAGTAAGTTGTTTTTTCTCTTGATTTAACGGAACTTAAAATTTTCTCGGTTCTTTTTGTCCAATCTCTTAACTCATCTTTTGAGAAGGCATCGTTTAAAGAAAGCATGCGCACGCCATGTTTAACCTTCACGAATTTATCCAGGGGTTTCCCCGCTACCCGATTGGTGGGAGAAAACTTATCCTTAAACTTCGGATATTCGCCCTCTAAAGTTCTTAACTCACGAGAGAGCGAATCATAAACCTCATCCGTGACCTTTGGATCGTCTAAAACGTGGTAACGATAGCGTAATCCTTCAATCTCCTTACGAAGTTTTTCAATTCTTGATTTGGCTTCTTGTCTATTCATGGTGACAGGTTCTAAGGCGCCGGTGGAATATCCGCCTGAAAAGCCCTAGCCGAACGGCCAGATTGGCCGATGGTCTTTATGGGTAAGGGGCTGCTTGAATTGTAAGTGACTGTGACTTTGGCGCCGTTCGTTAAAGTCATCGTGTAAGGATAAGCTTGAGGGGTGGCTCTGGTCTCATTATAAAAAGCCCACTCCAGGCCGGCATCAGCGGCAAAAATAGCTCTCATGGAATCTTTGGCATCTGTGGCTTGGCGCAGTTGATACAGAATTAAGAGACCGGCCAGAGAAGTTGAAGCTAAAACTACGCCTGATAAAAGGATAACGGTAAGTAGCATAACTTGTCCTTGGTTTTTCTTCACTGTTTTTTATGGCCCAACTTCTCTGGTAGACAATATTGCTTCTGCAATGGCTTCCAATATATCTTCGAGCCCGCTGAAGTCGGCTATGGGATAATAATGTGCCACATCATCAGCAATATCGGTTTTTAGGAAAGCTTCGGTTGACGGGGTTACTCCTATACCTACAACATAAATCTCAATATCTGCAAGGCGGGCTTCATCAGCCTCAAGAGCTGCGGCAATGCGGGCAGTCCTAGTGTCGCCCGGTTTGTTTTGATTCGGATCGCCGTCAGTAACTACTATCATCACGTCTTTCACTTCCGGCCGTTCATGAATAGTATGGAGATTATTAAATTCGCCATCTGCCAAATCAATAGCTTGAGACAAATTTGTTTGCCCCCTATTTTTATTGCTCATTGCATCAATACTTACTTTAACCGCCGCACCATTATCCGTTAAATGTTGGTCAAGAGTCGCGTCAGTCGCGAAGCTTACAAGTCCCACATGCGAGCCGGTTAAAGAGGGTACTATTGTGTCAATAAAAGCATTAGCGGCAGCCTTCACCAAAGCCAGCTCCGTATCGATTATGCTACCGGAGCGGTCAAGCACAAACATTACGTCGAACTTACTTTCGCCGCCCACGGGTGAATTAGCCTGAAACGCTCTGGCAACCCGGCCATACTGACCGACAACCTTTATGGGCAAAGAGTCGTTTGAGTCGTAAGTGATGGTGACTTTGGCCCCGTCGCTCAGGTTTATCACGTGGGGATAAGCTTGAGGGGTGGCTCTGGTCTCATTATAAAAAGCCCACTCCAGGCCGGCATCAGCGGCAAAAATAGCCCTCATGGAATCTTTGGCATCTGTGGCTTGGCGCAGTTGATACAGAATTAAGAGACCGGCCAGAGAAGTGGAAGCTAAAACTACGCCTGATAAAAGGATAACGGTAAGTAGCATCGCTTGTCCCTTACTCTCGTTCATACTCTAATATTTTAAAACTCCGGCTCGATGACTCTCGAGCTTACCGTTGTTTGCAGATTCACCTTAATACCTCTGGGACCCGGAATAGATAGAGTTATGGTAATCCTGGGAGGAAAATTATCCGTTAAATCTATGCCCGATGTAGTAAAATTAAGCTTTTCCACTTTTACTTCCGGCGCTGTGATGGGTAAAAAGTCCGTATCGGCTTGGCAACTGCCGGCACACCTCGAGATGGAATTGCCAATTAATTTGTAATTCACTTGTTCGCTACGATAATTAACAAACTTGAGAATCGTATTGGTTGACCCGACAAAATTAAAGCCAGTGCGAATTTCTCTCGACATCTGCTCAACCGCTTGAGTAGCATTGTCGTTCGCAGCCGCAAGCTCAGTGATAGTTCTCTGTATTTTCAAAGTTTGGACAAAAGTTCCGGTGGCTACAGCCACGAGAACTAAAAATAAAGCCGTTGCCACCATAAGCTCAATAATTGTAAACCCCGTCAATGATTTTAATTTTCTATCTTTCATTTTAGTCCTAAATTCTATATTCTAGATTCTATATTCTTTTTTATTATCTCCAGTTAAAAAAATGGTCCTCCAGAGTAACACTTAAATCAATACCTCCCCGACCTTTCCAGGCGACAGTTGAATTTACTTGTATCTCATCAACAGAAACGTTTGTTATGGTAACCGTTCTTTTAAAGCCGGTCGCGGTACCAGTCGTGTAATTATAGATGCCCGTTGCTTCGTCATAGAGAAGGTTTTTATCCGCGAGAGCGCGGTCAAGAATGGTGGTATCGTACTGAAGCCCAAAATCGCCTGGTGCAGCCAGTCTAAAATTCCAAGGAATACCGCCAGTAATGATATTTGTATCTATCAAACTTTTTACCACCTCCACGCCTTCAGCCGCCAAGTTCACGGCCACATACTCCTCGTAGGCTATACGATACAAACCCAAGGATTGTGACATTAGAGAAAATATGCCCAAAAGTCCTATAACCATAACGCTTATGGCTATCATAGCTTCCACCAGAAGCTGGCCTTCTCTACTCTTATTTTGTCGAGATTCTGCCGGCATTGTTTATTTTGATAATTGACTTACTCGACCCATCCTTAACCTCTATACTTATCATCGCTTCTTTTAGAGAGGTATCACCGTTAATTATAATAGTCGGATCCGGAGGGATGAAAATTATATCATCCAAGGTCATATCGGAAGCAAATTGAGTTACCTGTGGAGTAAGCTCGAATACATTAAGCTGCCCTGTTAATGGTATGTCACCGGAGCCAAATCTATTATCTCCATTCATCACACAGTCAACCGCTAAGTCTCTGAAAATGAAGATTTCCCCACTTACCGTATCTACGTGAACGCCATAACCGCAAATCCTGGGATCGCCCGGATTCAACGGCAAAGTGCCCTCAAAGAAGGTGGCGGTGCTCAAAGACTTAGCGCGCGCGATGAGGCTTACGAGTTTTGCTTGGTTGTTCACCAGAACTAAATGCTTACCGGCTTCGCGGCTATAGCCAATGAGGATGCCCGACAAAATTAAAGTCACGCTTATAGTAACCAGCATTTCAACCAGGGTAAATCCACCTTTATTTCTCATCATCGACATAGGCCTTATTTAATTATAAGACACAAAGGGATTAAAAAGGTAGGAGCAAGTTAAAGAAGTTGAAATACAAACCCATCAATTTCTCGCCAAAGAAAAATATAATGGTAAAGCCCAAGGCTATAAAGGGCCCAAAAGGCAGATGGTCTTTCATGGTTCTACTGTGCAAAGCAAGTAACCCAACGCTCAAGAATCCCCCCAAAACGAAGGCTAAACCCAGGGCCAGCATTATGTCAGGCCAGCCAATAAACAGCCCCAAAACGGCGGCAAGCTTAACGTCACCGAAACCCATCCCCCGGCCACCGGAGAAATAATACAGCGCCCCCAGAAGTAATCCCCCAAACCCGAACCCCAACAAGTAAGCCCAAGGGAAAGAATCACTCAAAGGAAACAGCATCGCGTAACTTTTCAAATAAGAATATCCACCCAAGCTGTTATGTTCGAAACCGAAATACCTATAAGCGATTAAAATAACACCTAAAGCCAAGATAAAAAGATTGATACTGTCGGGAATAATGTGATGATGGAAATCAATGACCGACATGAGGAGTAAGGATAAGAGAACCAGAATCCAAAGAATAATTAAAACATACGGTATACCCAAAATAACAATATTATAAGGCAGAAGCGCGTAAGGCACGGTAAAAAAAATTAAGCCGCCTAAAAACTCCACGATTGGATATTGTAAAGTGAGTCTTACTCCACAAGAACGGCATTTACCTAACTGCGCAAGGAAACTAAAGAATGGTACTAATTCGTACCAACTGAGAGTTTTGCCGCAATGCGGGCAATGAGAACGGCCGTAGACATTTTTCCAGAGCCTGTCTTCTTCGGGATTAAACCTCAAAGACATAACATTCAGGAAACTGCCTACGGCCGTTCCGATTACAAATAATGAAACGTATATCAAGAAACTCACGTTAAGTTTCTATGACTGGATACAATACACAAACGTAGCGTCTGCACAGCTTACGCTGAAAGTAGTAGCATCAACGTCGGTGTTCAAGACACTATTAGAACCTTCCAGGGTGGCGCCAATAACGTACTTCAAGTAACCATTGGCACTATCAACCCCATAGGAATAAGTCTTACCGGCAACAGGGTCAAGCGGAACTTTATTTTTATCCATCACTGCCACTAACGCATCGGCAAGCGCATCCCAGCTGGCTGGGGCATTAGTACCACAACTAACATCGCCCGGGTAATGACCGCACCTATTGAAGTAGAGTTCGAGATAGCTCTGCATATTACCCATATCAGCTATACGACGGGTATCTCTGGCCGAACTTCTAAAGCCGGACAGGGCCGCCAAAGCAGCACCGGACAATATAGCGATAATAGTCAGTACGATTAGCAATTCGATAAGCGTGAAACCTTTATTGTTTTTCATTGTTTTTATTATTTTTATTAAAGCGTCTTTACTAAATTATAGATTGGCATCAGTATCGACGCAAACAGGGTTCCGACCAAAACCCCGATAACCAACATTAACGCTGGTTGTATTAATTCTACCAAATTATTCATAAGTGTATCAACTTCCCTTGTATAAAAGGCAGAAATGCGTTCCAGTAGCTCTTCCAGACGCCCAGTGGACTCTCCAATAGCCACCATTTGAGATACCAGTGGTGGAAAGTATTTTTCGTTTTTATTGAGAGATGCGGACAAAAGTTCGCCGCGCCTAACGTCCTCCGCTACCCCACTCAATAAATCATGGTAGATAACACTACCCACGGTAACGCTCGCCACATCTAATGTCTGCGATATAGGGATACCCCCCTTAATCAATATTGCCGATGATTCGGCAAATCTTGCCACATAAAGCTGTTTTAGAAGCGTACCAAAAAGCGGGGTACGTAAAGCCAGTTCGTCGAAAATAGCCCTGCCTTCGGGAGTTCTGAAATAATCCACTATCATAACAAAAGTGACTATAAGCAAGGCAATAACGGCCCACCACCAACTCGCCAGAAACTTACCCACAACCAAAACCACTTTAGTGAAGGCGGGTATG
Organism: Candidatus Colwellbacteria bacterium RIFCSPLOWO2_12_FULL_43_11; assembly: GCA_001817805.1. Taxonomy (GTDB): domain Bacteria; phylum Patescibacteriota; class Minisyncoccia; order UBA6257; family Colwellbacteraceae; genus 2-12-FULL-43-11. The sequence continues at coordinate 6,965 of MHJB01000039.1, forward strand.
GGTACATTGGATTCCTCGAAGATTGGCTCAATATTCGGCAAAACCAATGTGGCCATTACGCTTACCACTACGAAGAAAAGAACTATCACAACAATCGGATAGATGAGCGCGCTTCTGATTTTGGATGTCAAAATAACTTCCTTTTCCAGATAATCGGCCAAGTAACTAATCGCCTCTTCCATGCGCCCGGTTATTTCGGCAGATCTCACAAGATTGATATAGAAGGGTGAAAAAATATTAGGGTATTTTTCCAGTGATTGTGATAAAGAGAGACCCGCATCAACATCGGCGATTATTTGGAAAGCCGTGTTTCTTAAATTAGCTTGCCTGGTCTGCCTCTCTAAAGTCCTTAGAGCTTCGGCTAAAGGAATTTTAGCCGATAAGAGTGTGGCCAACTGCCTGGTAAATATCATAAGGTCTTTGGCGCTAACGCGGTTAAATATATCCGTGAGACGGCTTAAATCAAACCAGTCTTTCTTTTCTTCAGAATCCAGTGATAGAAGAAAAAGGTTGTGGGAAGACAAGATACTAGCCGCAGTCTCTTTGGTGGAGGCCTCAATAGACCCAACTTGTAGTTCTCCGTCTTTTGTCCGAGCTTTGTAATGAAGCTTCATATTATATCCTCTCTAAAAGTATGCGTAACTCACTCGGATTAAGCGAATAGATTTCCGCATTTTCCAGGGAAATTTCCTTACGCTTCACGAGATCCGCAAGAGACCTGTTTAGGGTAACCATACCTTCCTGCAAACTCGTCTCAATTACCAAGTCAATCTGATAAGTTTTTCTTTCTCTAATCAGGTTTCTAACGGCGGAGTTTACAAACATAACTTCACAAGTGGGTATGCGTCCGCCTTCAATTCTCGGCACCAGTCTTTGAGAAACTATGCCTACCAGAGTTGCCGCAAGTTGCGACGTGACCTGGCTCTGTTGGGAAGCCGGGAAAGAATCAATTATACGGTCTATGGTTTGAGCGGCGGAATTGGTATGTAAGGTCGCGAACACCAAGTGACCGGTTTCGGAGGCCGTCATAGCGGTAGCGATGGATTCCGGGTCTCTCATTTCACCTATCATGATAACGTCTGGGTCCTGACGCAAGAGAGATTTTAAAGACCTATGGAAACTAGGGCTATCTGTTTTGATTTCACGCTGGGAAACAATACACCTGTCTTGGTTAAACAGATATTCTATCGGGTCTTCGATGGTAATTATATGATCGGTACGCTTGTGGTTAATTTCGTCCAGGAGCGCCGCCAAGGTCGTGGACTTACCGTGTCCGGCAGGACCCACTATCAAAACAAATCCTTGATTAAGTTTTGTAAATTCGTGGAGTATGGGCGGCAGGTTTAATTCCTCAACTGTTTTTATTTCCGCGGGAATTAAGCGGCAGGCTCCCGCCACAAAACCACGCTGGAAGAAAACGTTAACACGGAATCTGGCTTTATCTTCATAAGAGTAAGAAAAGTCAACGTCCCCGTATTTCAAAAGCTTTTCTTTTTGCTGGGGATTGAGCATAGCCATTATTATCCCCTGCGCGTCTTCGGGGGTAAGAATCGGCTCTTTCTGTAAACCGATGAGCACCCCGTCAACCCTTAAAGTAGGCCTGCGACCCACGGCGATGTGCAAGTCGGAAGCATTTTGTTTGGCTGTTATTAAAAGTAATTCGTTCAGCTTCTCTTTGTAATCCATAATTGATGTTTTGATTTAATTTAATTATACAGTATTGGATTCGGGGTAGCTATCTACTAACTTGATGCTGTTTCTCTTAAAACCTCCTCGATAGAGACTACCCCCTCCAATGCTTTTAAAATTCCGTCTTGTCTTAAAGTAAGCATGCCTTGACGTCTGGCTTCATCGTAAAGTTTACCTTCGGTAGGGCCGGAACTTATTATATTTTCTATTTCCCTACTCATACTAAGTACTTCGAATAAAGCGATTCTGCCGGTAGCACCTTTACCTTTGCAAACCTTACACCCCGGAGCGTGGTAAAAACCGTAAGGCTCTTTATATTTCAAGCCATTTCTGGCTTCGGGACTAAGTTTGGCAAGCTCATCTTTCACAATAGTGATTATTTCTGGGGATACGGACCCTGGTTTTTTACAATTGTCGCAAAGTCTTCTAACCAACCTTTGAGACAACATAAGATTCAGTGATGACGGTAAAAGGAAAGGCTCAACGCCCATATCTATCAACCTGATTACCACACTTATGGCGTTGTTGGTGTGTAAAGTAGAAAGTACTACCTGGCCGGTAAGAGAAGCGTGGACGGCGAGTTTTGCAGTTTCGGTATCTCTAATTTCACCTACCATAATTACATCGGGGTCTTGACGGACAATTTGCCTTAAACCCGAGGCAAAATCATAACCTATCTCCGGTCTCACTTGTGATTGATTAAGGCCTTCAACGAAATACTCTACCGGATCTTCCAAACTCAGGACGTTGGTTTCAACTTTGTTCAGTTCCTGAAGTAAGGCATATAGAGTTGTTGTCTTACCGCTGCCGGTAGGACCGGAAACCAGTATCATACCAAAAGGCTTTTTAACGGCTTCTGCCACCAGTTCCGCCGAATGTCCTATGAGACCAAGATTATTAACGCCCTTCAGGCCAACCGTAGGGTCTAAAACGCGGATAGCTACCTTCTCTCCAACCGGAGTGGGGAAAGTAGAGACGCGAAAGTCTATGTCTCTTCCGAAAATGACTGTTCTGAACCTACCGTCTTGAGGAACTCTCGTTTCGTCTATCTTTAAACTGGAAAGTATTTTTACTCTTGAAATAATAGGCTGATTCAGCTCTAAAGGAAGAGAATTGACTTCTTGCAGCTCGCCATCAATCCTAAATCTAATTCTCACCCTTGTTCTCTGCGGCTCGATATGTATGTCCGACGCCCCCTCTTCAACGGCCAGTTTCAAAGTGGAAGCGACAATTTTAATAATCGGCGCTTGCTCGGAGGCATCTCCCTTCTCTTCAACCGAAACAGACCTTTGAGAAGGAGTTAAGCCGCTACCCGGCTTAATATTCAGGGACCTAACGGCTTCATCCACTTCGGACCTGTAGGGAGAGAATTTCCTTAAGACCAACTCAAAGTCCGATGGCGTTATGATATAGACTCCAAGGCTCAGTTTGTTTTCTTTGGCAATAAATCTCAGGGCTTCCTGGGCTCTCACATCACTAGGATGCAACATTCCAGCCACAAGTATTTTTTTATCGGCGCTTAAAGGGACAAAACCATAATTTTGAGCCGTTTCTTCCGGAATAAACTTTATTACTTCGGGTTTGATGTCGTCGGGATTTATTTTCTTGTAAGGAATCCCCAGGATTTCACTTTTAACCTGGGCCACAGAGACCTCTTCGGCCAAGCGCCTGATATAAAGTATATCTTCAACGGGCCTGTTTGTTTGCTTGCTTTCCAAAAGAAGTTTCTGGCCAAGCTCATCGGAGAGTAGAGTCTTTTTTATTAAAGCTTCTATCAGTTGCCTGTCATCCATATTTTAGAATGAGGCGAATGGATTAGAACGTCCGAAATTTTTCAATTCCGGTTGGCTGATTTTTGACATGAGCATTTTGTAAGCCACCGAGTCGGTCACTGTCGCCATGTCTAAATTAACTTTAGATACCTTAGAAACAGATTCCATATCGGGAGAGACCGTAAATTGTTCGATGCCGGGCACCGGCTTAAAGAAAAGGTAGTAAGTACCAAATCCCAAGAAACCTAAAACCAGCACTATAACGAGAAGGCTGAACCAGGGAGTATTCTTTTTTTCTTCTTCAACTATTATGGCCATAATTAGTTTTTAGTTTGTAGTTTTTGGTTATTGATAATATGTATCTAAAACAATGCTGTAAAGTAATGAGGTCGCGCCGGGAATGGCTCCATTCGCTACGCTTATTGAGTAGACATCAATTAATCTTATGTTAGTCTCCAAATCTTCCAGGTAGGGTTTAAGATCTTTATAATCCCCCGCCAAGCCTATGGTAACTCTAAGCGTACCTAACGGTTTAATTAAAGTTTCGTCCGTGGAAGATTTAAGTGGCGGATACTGCAAACCTAAAGACGCGACCTTCAGGTTATTCACAGTCGCCAACCCCTGAAGCTGATTAACTACACCCGGTACCCCTTCTTTATTGGGTAAAATCTGTGAAATATTTTCCTGTATTTGAGTAAAACTCTCGTAATCGCTCAAAAGTTTATTGACAGAGTCTACTGCGGCTCTTTGGTCAACCAAAAGTTTCTGCCCACTTTCTTTTTTATCCCTTAGTACTTGGATTTCGTCGTAAATCGGACGGACAAGATTGGTGAAAATAGAGATGTCTCCAATCAAGAGAAGGATGCTCGCCAGTATACTGATTAATCTATAATTTGATCGTTTCATCTTTAATGTTTAGCTTTATGCTGAATCTCACGGTTTTATCAGACACGGCGGAACTATTTAAGATAACCCTATCAACCCAAGTTGCCTGCTCATAAGAAGCAAGCTGGGCGGCGAGTACGTCATAAGAAGCCGCATAGCCATCTATAGCGAGAGATCTATCTTTAACCAACAAATTGATTGCAGAGTATGAAACTTGGGGGTGAGTACTCTGTTCCAGGAGTGGCAAAACTTTGGAAGTCTGAACATGAGAGGCCAAAAGGCTTTTTAGGTTAGCTACCTGGGAATAAAACTCAACGAAGTTTTTCTGATTCTTTGACTCTATCTGTAAAGACAGACTATTGAACTCTGATTCTATATTTTGGATGGAGCTTTCCAAATAAGGCTTGTAGCCAAAACTTAGGCCGATGTAACTTAAAACGGAGAACGCGAATATAATACCGACGAAAACAAACATCTTCCAGGGCCAACCGATTGATAGTGGTTCTTTTAGAAACCTGTCGTTGCCACTCTTTGTATATTGTGTGTACTGAGCCATAGATTATATAAATTGCCTCATACTTAACCCTAAGGCTACGGAAAACGATGGGCCTATATCTTTAATTGTAGGTTCCGTTTCCAGCGGACAAACTATCTTACTGAAAGGGTCGGCCTTCACAACCGGTATTTTAAACTGATCGCCCACATACTTCTCCAACCCGGCCAAACTGGAGCCGCCGCCGGCAAGCATAATTCTTTCCACCTTGCCGCGATAATTCTTTTCGTAATTATCCTTAAAACGAACTACCTCATTAAGTATAGCATCTAACATCGGCATCATTAAAGTGGATAGTTCTTGTTCTCCGCCCATAGCCAAGAGTCCTTTCTGTCTCTTAAGTTCCTCTGCTCGCCTAATATTTATATTCAGGCTAGAGGCAATAACTTGAGCAATCGAACCGCCTCCCCAGTCTATCTGGGCAGTTTGTTTCAAAAGGCCCCTTTCTGCTATAGAGAATGTGGTGGACCTCGCTCCAATGTCCACTATAAGGGTAGTGGTAGGGTCTCCCATCGTTAAAATTCTAGCTATGCTTAAACCCTCAATCTCCAGGGCCTTAAGATTCAAACCGGCGATTTTGAATATCCGTTTGTATTTTCTTACTTGTTCGTTGGGCACGGAAACCAAAAATATCTGTTGGTGTTTTAGACCCTTGTCATCGTCGTACTCGCCAACAGGGAGCCAATCTATACTAATTTCCGATATGGGCATGGGCACAAAAGCTTTCGCTTGATATTCCATCGCTTGCGCGGTTTCCTTCGGCGACATAACCGGCACATCCAGGAGCGTGGTAAAAGAGGAAAAAGTCGGCAGTGAAGCTACGGCATCGGTAGTGGTAATATTTAGATTTTTTAATAACAACTTCAAAAGATCGCCCGTTTCTTTCTCCAATACTTTCAAAGTGGATGTTTGAATCGCATCATTAGGCCTTTCGAGGTGACCGTAAGACTCCAAAATGCCATAATTTTTTAAAGTTGGTTTGCCGTTTACTTGGGCGAGCTCCACCATTTTAATAGAGGCGGTGCCGATATCCACTCCCAGGGAGCTACCCTTACCCGCAAGTGATTTAACAGAGTTTAAAAAGTCGAACATTAGTTATATTATATAACGGAAATGACGCTCTGGCCAAAAATAAGTGGATTAGCGCTGGATATTTTCTTCCCGCCGATATGCCTGAATTGTAAAAGTTATTTGGAGCATTTTGAAAGGGATAATCTGGTTTGCGATAAATGCTTTCGCGCCATTAGAATCTACAAAACAGTTTTCCCTTTGGGTAGGGACATTACGCTTATGGCCGCAACCTCTTACGAAGAACCCACGGTAAAAGAACTGATCCACTA
>MHJB01000039.1:13216-13683 GCA_001817805.1 Candidatus Colwellbacteria bacterium RIFCSPLOWO2_12_FULL_43_11
CGGTTTCTTAAGGCTCAAGATCCATTGGGTAAAATACTCATAAATTACGTGAAAGAATTGAATTTAAAAAGTGGAGGCCACTTAATCGTACCCATTCCCCTGCACCCCTCTAAAGAAAGACAGAGAGGCTTTAATCAATCGGAAATATTAGCCGGGATTGTAGCTAAATATTTGGAATTACCAGTAAGTAAATTACTTACACGCGCCAAAAAAACAAAGTCACAAATTGATTTGCCGCAGGAATTAAGAATAGAGAACATGAAAGACGCATTTCAAATAAACACGAGCGAGCTGCCGCTTACAAACCAATCCGTAATCCTCGTAGACGATGTCTATACATCGGGCGCTACCGTGAGAGAAGCTGTGAAAATATTACGAAAGGCGGGAGTAAAAGAAATAAAAGTTTTAGTACTGGCTAAGACTTAAAACCGATTAACTACTACGGGGCTGGCTTTATGCTTACCGCC
>MHJB01000040.1:0-15179 GCA_001817805.1 Candidatus Colwellbacteria bacterium RIFCSPLOWO2_12_FULL_43_11
CTTACATTGTGATGTTTTTTGGCTACAAACTTCTCGGATATCTCCTTCCATTCCGGCCCCAGAACCCTTACTTCTATCTCTCTTTCTTCAAAATCACTTGGTTTAAAACTGCTATAAACCTCATCAAATGTTTGGTGCATCCATTCGTCGGACTCAACAAATCTTAACGAGCTAAAAAGCTCTGTTACGTCGTATTTTTTAATCGCCTCTGCCACGCTCGAAATTCTCAAATAATCCAAAAGATTTTGGGGAACTCTTCTGGAAAATATCTCCTGTAGTTTTTCCTTCTTTAAAAAATAACCCGTGCCTACTCTCGCTATTTTCTTGGCCAAATTAGCCGCTTTATCAAACTGATTTTTACCTTCAATAATACTCAAAAATCTTAAAAGTTCTCCTTCATGATTAAATATGGTTTTTCTGAGGATACTCCTAACATGAGCTGCCGAGGCCTCCTTATGATTTAATTTGATTAAGGTTGCTTCTATCGTTTTTTGATTTTCTTCCGCGACTCTCGCCATAACTCCCGGTCTACCCGTCCTTTCGGTCATAGTCGCGTCAAGCCCCTCAAGCATCAAACGGTCAACACCCAAAACTTTTCCCAATACTTCGGAAGGTACCATAGATTAAATAATTTTTTTCTTTAGTATCTTCAAAGATTTAAATCTTGAAGCACTGTCAAATTCGCGTTTGGTGAGTGATCCTTCTGTAGCCCCAAATTCTTCGACTGTGGCCGTGGCGTTTGCCGTTGCCAGACGTATGGCATATTCAATATTATTGGGATTACAAATCCCCTTTACCCGGCAATACTCTTCTCTCCTTAAAAGTCCGGCCACAAACGCGGAGCCAAAGGCGTCCCCGGCGCCTGTCCTATCAACTACTTTCTTCTCTTTGAATATTCCCGCTTTATAAACAAATTTGCCGTCGGAAACCGTTACTCCCTTAGATCCGGAAGTAACCGCGACTATCCCCGGCATCAAGCCATCTATTTTTTTAAAAACCTCCGCTTCTTTTTTAAATGAGATACCAGTCAAAGCCGCCGCCTCTCCTTCGTTTAAAACCAAAAAGGATACGCCCTTTAAAGATTTAATGAGCTCATGCCTGCCTTGAGTTAAATGTTTGAAACTGGGATTTAAAGCTACCGAGATATTCATTTTTTTGGCCGCCGCAAGTAGCTTGCCCAAAAGTTTATAAGACTCCCCGGGTAGAGACACGTACCACCAACGGGCCTTTAGTTTTTGCCAGTTAATATTATTTAAGGAGAACTCGTCTATGGCGCCGTGGTAACTCAAAATAGTTCTTTCGCCATTTTGTAAGAGGAGTACCGAGTAAGCCGTGGGCAATTTGGACGTGGATACAAGCTCGGTAGATATCCCTTCTTTTTTAAGCCGCCTTCTTACCTCTTCACCAGCCACATCTTGGCCGACTCTCGTGAAAACCGCTGTTTTATAACCTTGTCTCGAGAAAGTCACGGCAGCGTTCGCGGCGTTGCCGCCCAAAGTAAAATAAACATCCTTAACACCCATCTTCTCCCCAATAGGAATTAGATAGGCTTTGCCGGTAGGAGTTTTAGGATACTTTACTGTTTTAAATTCTGTCTTAAAAAAGGCGTCCCGCGTGGTTGAGCCAATAGTTACGATATCAAACTTCATAACTAATAGTTTAACACAAGCCGTAAGTGATTGGAGTAGACGTTAACCTATTTTGGCATTCAGGTTTTCCAATAAAGATACCGGAGTGGTATCGACTTTGGAGAGGTACTCAACTTTATCCATCTGTTTTATGGATTCTTGTAAGCTATCGCTTACATAGTTCGTAAGAACAATAATCTGGACACCGTCAAAAATCGGCTTACTTCGTAGTTCGCCCAAAATGGCCAAACCCGAGACATCCGGCAATAATAAGTCGAGTACTATGGCTTGAGGCGCCGGTGACTTACCATCGGCTATGGCATTAATTTCAATCATAGCCTCACTGCCATCGGAAAAACCGACTACCTTATACCCCCGCCCCTCAAGCACGTCTTTATACAAATCAATTATCTCCCTCTCATCCTCAATAAAGAAGATTCTTTTTGGAGCCATGTGATTATTTCATCCCCAGCATCTCCTTAATGATGCTTACAAGCTGTGCCGGACTTACCTCCATCTTAAGCAAATAGCGGGCATTGGGTATCTGAGCTATCTCCTCCCTTATTTTATCGCTCGAGTAGTTGGTAAACATAATTACCGGCGTGTTGTCGAAAAGTTTATTCTTTCTTACTTCTTTCAAGATATCCATCCCGGATATATCGGGTAATAAGATATCCAATATCATAACCGTAGGCCTCGAAACATCTTCTATTGAGTACTGCTTTAATTTGTCCAAGGCATCCTGCCCATTCACAGCGCTCTCCACCACGAAACCCTCGGCTTCAAAGGCTATCTTATAAAGTTCAACTATGTCCGGTTCGTCTTCGACGAACAACAATATTCTTGGGCGACTGTCAACTGTATTGGTCATATTCTTAATATAATAAATTCTTTTGTCTATAAAATCAATTTAGTAAATTATAACACACTGACTAATCAATTAGAGCCTTCGTGTTCCTTAGGCAACTTAACTGTGAATTTTGACCCCTTGCCTTCGCCCAGTGAATCGGCCCAGATTTCTCCTTTATGAGCTTTCACAATTTCCTTGGCAATATAAAGACCCAAACCGGTGCCCTGAGCCTTGGCAGTTCTCCCATCTCTAAAAAACTGTTCAAAGAGATGCTCTTTGGCTTCCGTTGACATTCCTTTGCCGGAGTCGGTCACCAATAAGAGCGCATAATTTTTTTCATCTTTAACTTCCACCCTGACAAAACCCTCGTCGGTGTATTTTACGGCATTATCAATCAGGTTTTGGACCGCTTGTCGTAATTTGGTCTCGTCGGCACTTATGATTATTGACGGCAAGACGGAAGCAAGTTCCAATTTCAAGTTTTTCTTACTGGCGTAACTTTTGGCATCTTCGACCAAAGAAGACGCTAGCCTGACCAAATCGGTAGGCTTAAAAATAAAGCTCATTTTGCCTTCCTCGATAGCTCTTACATCCAAAAAGTTGGAAATCAGTCGATACATTTGGTCGGTGGAAAAGACAATCTTCTCGGCAATCTGTTTCATTTTTTCCGGGGAATTAAGATAAACAGGGTCGGTGGCCAAGGTGGCATAGCCCTTAATTACGGTCATTGGCGTTTTAAGCTGATGTGAAGCAAAAGACAAAAACTCACGCCTGGCAACATCCAAACTTTCCAATTTTTCATTAGCCACTTCCAAGTCGTTAGCCAGCCTTTCTACTTTCTCTCTCTGTTTAACTTCTTTATTGACGCTTCTTATCAAAAGAGCGCCGAAGAAAATCGTTATAACAAGCAATATGAAATCCATAATTCTGCCCTGAAGAGAATTGTCCACCATCAACCGGAAAAGAATAAAAAGCCACATAGTGGAAGTCAGGAGCTCCACGACCACGACACCGATATCAAAAAGATGGTGTCTGAGAATGGCGTAAGTGGAGAGAATTATAAATACACTTACGGTCAGGGGCCCCAGTTGCCCGGTAGAATATGTCTCTAAAAGTTTAGGCAATATAAGATTGGTTGAAGCCGCTAAGACTCCCGAGACAACAAGCCCGGTTAATACCAACCTGATTTGCACAAGTTCCAATTCGTTCATCTGTTTCCTTTTGCCCAAAAAGTTAGCTACTCCGACAAAAAGAGCGCCGAAGAAATAAATAATAAAAATGTAATAACCGGGTCCGTAAACGTTGGATTGCACGCCATTAGAGAGACCGATGTCTTTCAAAGTATAATCGGTAAAGATGTTCATAGCGGCTATTAAGGTAGTCAAAATAATTCCGGCCAAGAGCGGAAATTTATACTGTTCATTCGGCTTTGGGAAAAGATAAGAAAAGTAATATATAAAAAAGGCTATAAAACTCGCGGCGGCAAAAGCCAGGCGCCTGAAAAGCAAAACCGTTTCTCTGTCGCCGAAGGAAACTGCCACGAGCACGGTGCCAATCCACAAGACCGTGTTTAGGGTAAGCACAAAGAAAACTTGATTGATTAAGCCCTTTCTGTCGGCGAGAAATACGAAGAGTCCCAAAAGGAAAGTTGTCACCCCGACTATAACCGATATAATCGAGATAAGATTTTGTCCGTTAAGCGCCATCAACTCCATTATTAATACTATGATTATATAACCCATAATAGTTTTGTGCTATAATGTGAAAACTAAGATGGAAGAAAAGAGAGATTACCTTAGGATAATGAAGCACGACATGAAGGGTCCCCTAACGGTTATTAAAGGCTACCTAAGTTTTTGGGAGTCCGATGCCTACACTAAATTCCCCCCGGAAAAACAAAAAGAATTCATTTTAAAGGCTATGGAAGGAGCCAGAAAAATGGAAGAAAAGATAGACGAGATATTTGCCGAACTTAAAGAAATACAGGAAAAAGGAGGGACTGGAACACCTGACGCTGACGGACCGGCTTAACTGACTTGGTGGGGATTCCAAAGAAACAATAGTTATGCTAAAATTAAAATAATATTATGGCTGACCTGAAAACGATAAAAGTCCTTTTTGTGGAAGATGAGAACCTATTAAGGTCACTTTTTTCCGAACTCTTTGCCGTGGACGAAGAATATAAGTACCAAATCCTTGGCGCCATGGACTTAAAATCCGGCTTGGAAAACTTAAAAAAAGAAAAGCCTGACGTGGTGGTCCTTGACCTTATACTCCCCTACGATAAGTCCGTTGCGAGCTCCAAAGAAGACTTGAGCGAAAAAATGGGCTTGAGTTTTCTTAAAGAGGTTAAGAGTGACCCCGCAACAAGTAAAATACCCGTTATCGTATTTTCTAATTTAAGCGATATAGAAACCAAGAGACTGGCCCACGAAGCTGGCGCTTATAACTACTTGGTAAAAGCCAGCACCATGCCGGGCCAGTTTACCGAAATTATCAAAGACGCTTTTAAAAGCGCGCACCAGTAATTCACTAAACCGGCAACTCTACCGTAAATTTTGAGCCCTTCCCCCTGCCTTGTGACTCGGCATAAATTCTGCCGCCGTGAGCTTCTATTGTGCTCTTGGTAGCCAAGAGACCTATGCCCTTGCCGGCCGTATAAATTTTCTCGGCCTCCTTGCCCCGTTCAAAGTACTGGCCAAAAAGTTTGCCCAATTCCTCTTCCGTAATACCAATACCATCATCTTTAACCGTGAATCGATAGATATATTTATCTCGCTCTATTGGGTGGTTAACTTTTTCTCCGCCTATCTTAATTTCCCCTCCATCGTGGCCATACTTTAAAGCGTTATCTATAAGATTTGTAAAAGCTTCCCTAATTTTCTCTCCATCTATCTTCAGTAAATTATCTTCGTCTCTTCCTAAAAGAGTGAGCGTCATTTTAATCCGTCTTTGTTTAATCTCAACGCTCAAAGATTCACAGACCTCGTGAATCAAATCCTTTATATTCGTAAGGGATATATTTAGATTACCAAAACCAACCTTTGGCGCCGCAATGGCAACAAATTCGTCTACTAGTTTCTCTAATCTTTCTACCGAATCGTGAACCTTACTTACATCCACCCTAGTCTCCTCGTCTAAAGACATGTTATCAAGCTTATTTAAATCTGACTCCATATCCCCCAAAGGCGCTACAAGACTTCCCTGAGCCTCAAGGATAAACTGGTCCTTGGTCCGCCCCAATTCTTCCAACTCCAGCCTGGCTTTCTTTTCCACCTCATACGAACGCCGGATTTCTCCGGTTTGCTCATCCACCTTATCCTGTAGGTGATTAGTTAGAGTTTTGAGCTCATTCGTCACTATACGCAATTCTTCCTTTCTTTTAACTTCATTTAAAACACTCTTAATAAGGAATAATCCGAATATGATTACCATGATTAAGAGAATCGAATCCGTTGCGAATTCAGTTGTTGAGCCCGATAGAAATATGCGGATAAAAAGAAATGACCAAATAATAAAAGTCACAAGCTGAGCCGTCACTACTTTGATGTTAAATAGCCTATAACGCGCAACCGCGTAAAACATTGATATCACATAAATAGGCACGAGTATGGTGCCTAATGGAGGTACGGGAACGTTGTACCAGAGAAAATAATTACTGGAACCGCCAAGCATGCCTACTATGGACCCTATCAAGGTGAATTTGATTTGACCTCTTAAAGCGCTGTCTGTAGTCTCTCTCATTGTCTTAAAAAGCAAATAGAAAGCGCTTAAAAACGAACCGAAGAAGTAAATCAAAGCATACTTATAAGCCGGTCCGGCATCGGGCCAATACTCAAACCACCATTTATGACTCACACTCGGAGCCATAAGTTTGGTGAAACCAAGTATATCGGATACCAACAATAACGCGAAGAATATGCCGATGGCGTAAACAACTTTTCTATACCTGCCGTAGTCGGCATTCTTTACTGATTCCACAAAAAGAGTAGCGAAGCTAAAAAATCCTGCCGGTATGAGAAGCGAAAAGGCTATACCGACCTGTAAAAAAAGTAACGCGGTGTTGCCATTTTTGGACATGTGCCATAAAACCAAAGGCAAAGCCCATAAAGCGGCATACAAGGACGCTATAGCGAAGGACCTCCCTAACTTATCTTTCTTTTCTGAAGTTAATATAAAGAAAGAAAAAAGGGCAGCAGTGAAAGTTATTATGCCGAAAGAAATTACCTGAAAAAAAATCATTTACAGCCTATCTGGCTCTTTTTAAGACTTTTTTCGCGGCGGCTTTAATCGCCTTAACTCCCATGCCATATTTTTCAATAAGCTCAGTGGGTTTGCCCGATTCCCCAAAAGTATTCTGCAGTCCAATAAACTCCATTGGAGTTGGATATTTTTTAGCCAAGACCTCAGCTACAGCGCTACCCATACCACCCATAACTTGATGCTCCTCTACAGTTACCACTGCCCCGCACTTCCTGGCAACTTCCAGAACTTTTTCTTCGTCCATCGGTTTTATAGTGTGATTATTCAGAACAATTGTGCCAATACCCTCCTTTTCCAGCTCCTTAGCGGCGACAAGCGCGTTATAAACCAGAGACCCGCAGGCGATAATAGCCACCTGCGGTTTTTTTGATTGCCAAAGGACCTGAGCTTTACCGGGAGTGTAAGGCGTTTTCTCGGTTGTGATAACCGGCGTCTTCTCTCTCACAAACCTCAGATAAACCGGGCCCCATAATTTAGCGGCTGCCACAGTCGCCTTTTTGGCCTCAATCGCGTCGCAAGGCACAAAGACCTTCATATTAGCCATAACCCTCATAGTAGCGATGTCTTCAACTGCCTGGTGAGTTGCTCCGTCTGGCCCCACCGAGATACCCGCATGATGCCCGGCAATTTTCACGTTGGAGTCGTTGTAAGAAATGGTGGTTCTAATTTGTTCCCAATTTCTGCCCGGAGAAAAAGTGGCATAAGAAGAGATGAAAGCGGTTTTGCCCGATACGCCCAGGCCCGCGGCAATCGTGGCCATATTTTGTTCGGCTACTCCCATCTCAATAAACCTTTCGGGAAATTTCTTGGCAAAAGCTTCCGAGCGGGTTGATTCCGATAAGTCAGCGCACAAAACAACCACGTTCTTATTCTTCTCACCGGCAATCAAAAGACCTTCACCATAACCGTTCCTTATGGGGATTTGTTCAACTTCTTCTAGAAAAAGTTTTGGATTAAGTTTTGCTTCTTTGTTTAACATTTTCTATAAACTATTCACTATCAACTAATCACTAATTTATTGGTGTTCACTTTGTATTTTACCGCCCAAGGTTCGGAGCTCCTTTAAAGCGACGTTTGCTTCTTCTCTCGTTGGCGGCTTACCGTGCCACAAATAATCTTTTTCCATAAAACTCACCCCCTTCCCGGGAATCGTGTGAGCGATTATCAAGGTTGGCTTTTCATAAACAGCTTTAGCGACATTTACCGCGTCAACAATTTGTTCAAAGTTATGCCCGTCAATCTCCAACACATGCCAGCCGAAAGATTCATACTTATCCTTTAAGGGCTCTAAAGGCATAATATTCTCCGTGTAACCGTCAATCTGAATGTTGTTTCTATCAATAAGAGCGGTTAAGTTATTCAATTTATTTTTACCGGCAAACATAGCTGCCTCCCAAGTGTTGCCCGCATCCTGCTCGCCATCGGACATCAGACAATACACCTGATACTTTTTGTTATCCATCTTGCCGGCGAGAGCCACGCCCACCGATTGCCCCAACCCGGACCCCAATGGTCCCGAAGTGGTCTCCAACCCTGGGAGAGAGGTCCTATGCGGATGACCTTGTAGTCTGGAATCAATTTTCCTTAAAGTTTTTAACTCGCTCAAAGGAAAGTACCCGGCATAAGCCATTGTCACGTACCTTACCGGACAAATATGGCCGTTAGAAAGAATCAATCTGTCTCTCTCTTCCCAATTTGGTTTCTTGGGGTTGTGATTCAAAATATGAAAATAAAAAGCGGTAAAAATATCTGCCATGCCCAATGGCCCCGCCGAGTGTCCCGAACCCGCTTCCACCAGAGTTTCTATAATAGTCTCGCGAATGCGATTGGCTATTTCCTCCAGAAGTTTCGCCTTTTTGTCATGTAACGCTTCCATTCAGTTCTTTATAAGCTTTTTCTTGGTTTTGGCTATTAAATATATAAGATGCGGCCGTAACCATATCGGCGCCGGCTATTTTAACGAGTCGTGCCGTTTCCGGTGTCATGCCACCATCAACTTCTATTTTAGCATCCGGAGCCACATCTCGTAAAAATTGTATCTTTTCCAAACTGCCCATTTTGAATCTCTGTCCGGCCAACCCCGGCTCCACGGCAAGAATCTGAAAGTAACGGAATGAGTTGGTGTGAGGCAAAAGTAAGTCGGCAGGCGTTGATGGAATAATAGAAAGCATAACATCAACTCCGTATTTTTGAGCTAAATCCAGAATCATGTCCGGGCTGCTTATCGTTTCCAGGTGGACCACTATCCTATTGGCTCCGGCTTGCAGCCACGATTCAACAACTTCGTCGGGATTTTCTACCATTAAGTGAATTTCCAAGTTAAGTCCGGGGTACGTTGCTTTAATAGACCTCAACTCTTCCGGATTGTTCCAAGTGGCATTATCGGTGAACTTGCCGTCAGTCACATCAATATGTATCCAATCGCCATCGGACAAAAAACCGGCCGATTGCTCAACTAATCTGCTTAGAGTTTTGTAGTCTTCACAATTAATAGCGGGAATTATCTGCATCAATCAAATTCTATCAGAGATTAGCTGCCCGGAGTAGGTACTGAGGGAGTCCACACATCGTTAATAAGCTGAAGTGATTCCCCGTCACCACTCGCGCCATTTTTACGATAGTAAACAACTTGGTCTATCTCCTGGTCCGCGATTCTTAAGGCAATCGTCTCTCCGTCGTTGCTTAGAGAAAAAGTGCTGTCAAATAAAACCCCTTTATAGGTTGGGTTATCTTTCAAAAACTCGTCCGGGCTTTCGGCAATTATTGCTAATTCATTTGGAGCCAAATTTATCGAACCCTGAATCGCTTTAACTTTGTGATTGGTTTTATTTTCGTACAAACTCAATTTACTTATTTCAAAGCTGGTATTTCCGACATTCCTAATCTCAATCCACTCCCTACCAGAGTCCGATTCCGGTAAATCATACATAATCTCACTAATAACTATTAAAGGAGCGGTTTCCGGAACAACACCCGTAGCTTCTTCTAAGGTTCCAACTTTGTTTTTACCGGGAGCGTAAACAGTTACTACCGGTTTCGTTATACTGGTCTCAGCTTCTTCATTATTTCTCGCGTTAACATCGATAACTTCAATTGGTTGGCTATTACTAGATGTTCCTTTAAAGGTACTTACTATCGCCGCTCTAAAAGCTTTAGCAAAATTATTCTGACTGTTTTTTACCAGGTAGAAACCGGAGGCTGATAAGACAACCGCGACGAGAATCGCGGCGTACTTCGGCCAGTATGCTCTTTGTTTAAATTTTATAACCTCAATTACCGGACCTCCTCTGTGGTTATCAAAGTCCATCAATTAAAAAACTTAAGCCTGTTTATTAAGATAATTGTAGATACTCAAAACAGCCTTAACTGCATCTCCAGCCGATATATTATTCTGTTTATAAATTACATCCGATACGTCTCCTGCCGCCCAAATGCCCTCCATTGATGTCGCCTGAGTCTTGTGGTCAACCAGAATCTCTCCGTAAGGATTTAAACTGACCAGGTCTTTAACCATATCGGCGTTGGGTATCGCGCCCACCTCAACAAACACCCCGCCCACTTCAAGCGCCTTTTCTTCACTCGTAGTCTTATCCTCATATTTCAAACTACTTACCATATTTTCTCCCAATATTTCTAAAACTTTAGCCATGTAAATAATCTTAACTTTGGGATTATTTTTAATTTTTTCTTGGGTAATCGCGTCTCCTTTCAGCATCTCCGATCGCTGCACTAAATATATTTGGCTCGCGTAAGGTAACAAGTCCACCACCGCCTCCAATCCGGCATTCCCCCCGCCCACTACTGCTACAACTTTATTTTTAAAAATAGGCGCGTCACAAGTCGAACAATACGCCACTCCCTTGCCATCCAATCTCGCCTCTCCCGGGACATCCAGTTTCTTCCGGCGGCTGCCGGAAGTGACCAGAACTGTTTTAGTTTCATACACTTCACCCTTATTGGTGGATACTTTAAAAGTTTTCCCGTCTTTTATAACTCTTTCTACCAAGGCACCATCAACAATCTCAATATCCTCTTGAGCTCTCAAATGCTCCTCAAGCATTTGACCCAATTCAAAACCGGAAACAGACTTGGTTCCAATCCAGTTCTGAATATCGCCCGAAACCAAAGACTGCCCACCGAAACTCTCGGCGATTAGCATTGTTTTTATCTTTTTACGGGCGGCATAGATGCCGGCGGCTACCCCGGCAGGACCACCGCCCACAATAATCAAATCGTACATAAACTAAGAAATCTTAAGCGCTCTAGATATTCCCTCTCTATCAAAGCCAACAAATATCTCTCCGTCAATTTCAATTACCGGCACGCCCATTTGGTGGGATTTCTGGACCATTTCTTCAACTAAACTGTCATCGGTTGTCACATCTACCTCAACATAAGCCACATTATGCTTTTTGAAGAATTCTTTGGCCATTTTGCAGTAAACGCAAACTGGAGTTGTGTAAATTTTTACCATATCGTCTAAATAATAAAGTTACTTAATATATTTGTCCACCACTTTGGCAAATTCGGCAAAAGGTACCGCCCCCGCGACCAGTTCCCCGTTAATTAAAGTACTCGGAGTGGAGAGTCTTTCTAGGTCTTTAGAGGCCTCCTCGGTATCGGCTGTTACCTCGGCGTCGTACTTTCTGGAGTCGTAACAAATCTCGAAAACGGTTTTATTCAAACCCAGACTATCGGCAATCTTCAGGAAAAGCTCCTTAGTCAGATTGCCGTTATTCTCTTTGCCGTCCAGCCCCTCCACGGTGAAAAGCGCGTCGTGATATTCCCAAAACTTGTTCTGGTCAGCCGCGCAGTTGGCCGCCAAGGCCGAATCGGCTGACTCGTGTCCACCGGCCACAAATCCGTCAATAACAATCAAATCTTTATATATCATATTCGCCTTACCACTCCCTATATATTGTTCTCTTATCCTGCTCTCGCTCTCTTTAAAGAATTTTTCACAAAAAGGACACTGGTAATCACCATATTCCACAATCTTTACTAAAGAATTCGTGTCTCCCAATACAACATCTCCCCCTTCGCCCATAGTCTGCTCATAAGGCAAGTCAGCCTTCAAAGGCGGCAAATTGTAAGTCGCGGCGTTGTTATCACTTAAAGAGATTTGTGGTCTAGTAGGAGCAAAAGCGTAAATTATGGACCCGGCGATTATCAAGGCTGCCACAAGTATCGTCCCAGCTAAATAAGTATTATCTTTCATAGAAAGCATTATATAATAGTAACCGTGGACGAATCAACGACCCAAAAAATAGCTAAAAATACTTTTTGGCTCTTTGGCGGCCAAATTACAGGGAGAATATTGCGGGCCGCCATCATAATTTACGCCGCAAGAGTTTTAGGCGCCGCGAGCTGGGGTGCTTTTTCTTATGCCTTAAGCTTAGCGGCATTTCTCACAATTTTCTCTGATTTTGGCATCAACGCCCTACTCACCCGTGAAGGTGTTAAAAATCCTGAGCTTAGGCGCCACTACTTATCAACTTCTCTTATTATAAAGTTGGTTATGATACTGGTCTTAGTTATTTTTGTATTCATCTTCGGCGACAGGCTTACCAACCTGGAAGAAGCCGCGGCCCTTATACCAATAGTGGTATTCATCTTCGCCTTTGATTCCTTAAGAGACTTGGGTACCTCAATGGCGAGAGCGACCGAAAGGATGCATCTGGAAGCCATAGTTAACGTTGTTACCAACTTATTTATAGCCGTCTTTGGTTTCATATTTCTTTCCTATTACGGAACAGCCTCAAGCTTGGCTTGGGCTTACGCCATAGGAACCGGGGCGGGATTGGTTATTATTTTCTATATTTTCCGTGAATACTTGGTCGGTCTTACCAAAAACTTTGACAAGCAACTGGCCAAAAAAATTCTTACTTCAGCCTGGCCCTTTGGTCTACTGGGCCTAATGGGAGTGATTATGATTAATACCGATGTCTTGATGCTAGGCTGGCTCACTTCAGCCGAGCAAACCGGTTTATATTCCGCGGCCCAAAAGCCAATTCAGCTCTTATACTTGGCCCCCAGCCTCTTGGCTGCCGCTTTCTTCCCGACCCTCACCAGGTTCGCCAAAGAAACCGGTGACGGCTTCAGGAACGTCTTTGAAAAGGGCCTGGCCGCGACTTATATCGTAGCTATTCCCTTAACTATAGGCGGGGTCATTTTAAGCGCGCCTATAGTTAAACTTTTATATGGCGTTGCCTATATGGACTCCGCTACCAGTTTTGCGATACTTGCCGCGAGCATGCTTGTCGTTTTCCCCGCCACTTTAATCGCTAACGGCATCTTCGCTCATGAAAAACAAAAAAATCTTATCGGTTATGTTGTTTTGGGCGTTCTGGGCAACATCTTCTTCAATCTTTTGTTCATACCCGTTTGGGGCATTGAAGGTTCCGCCCTGTCAACGTTAATTAACCAAATAATCATTAATGTCTATCTCTGGCAACAGTTTAATAAAGTAAGTCCGTTCTCCATGCTAACCCACTTAAAGAAGATGGCTGTAGCGGGAATAATAATGGGCTTCGTTATATTTATGCTCAATAGTTTCGCCACGCCGGTACTGATAAATATATTATTAGGTGGCTTGGTTTATATCTTATCTTTAAGACTACTCAAGGAACCTACACTTTCGATTTTTAAAAAAATCCTCAAGGGTCCTACCAAGGCCGCCATCGAATAGACTACTGAGCGCTCAATTGAGCTTGAAGAGCTTTAATCAACTGCTGAAGGAAGTTTACAAGATACGTTTGCAAGACCAATATATTCTCTCTAATTTCAGTCTGAGTTGTGGGATTGAGGTGTGGAACAGAGAAAGTTACGATTGTGGAAGGATTTGTTTGACCTAGAGTCGTAGGCTGCAACTCTGGAGTTACTGAGCTGCCGGGAGTTGAGCCACTTGTCCCCTCTGGAATGGTTTCGGGTGTGTCAGGTGTAACAGATCCCTGTGAACTGTCAGTGGCTTGAGTAGTAGTCGCTGGCACCGTCGCTAAACAATAAACCGTATTAGAGATAGCGGACTGCAAGGTACTGGCTGCTTTTATATTAAAGAAATAAGACTGACCGGGGCTAAGGCCGCTTACAAATTGCTGTTGGCTTGCGCCCACAGTTCCGACCGGCCAGGATTGGGTAAGGGTGGTCGCGGCGTTAAAAGTGGTGTCGTCGGTTATGTTGGTGGTTGAATATTTAACTGTGTAGGGATTGGTAGCCCCAGTCGGAGTCGTGAAGCGCAAGAAAGTTGAGCCGGCTACTCCCGAGGCCACGCAAGAAAGATCTGTTATGGCGTTAGGCGGAGAGGACATTTGAACCCAAGCGATTTCAAGTATTATCCCGTCGGTTGTGTCGGCAACCGCCGTCCAATCTGTTCCGGCGTCACAATCCGACGAAGCCAAACAACGATAAACTATTCCGGCGTTACCGGTGCCGGCATATAAAATTGAGGCGGTCGGGTCGTAAGTTAGAGTATAAACATTGGTCCCGGTACTGGGTAGAGAATATGTCGTGAAGTCTCCAGTCTCGTCACAACCGTCAGTAAGCAGACATCTATCAATATTGTCCGTAAAATCGCGCCCGACATATAAAACGCCATTTGCTATAAGAATTGAGACAAAATTGGTTGAGGCAACTGAGCGGGGCTTCGTCCAGTCACCATTCTCGTCACAAGAAGTAGTTGCTACATTACATCGCCATAGTTCTGCCCCAGTCGCATCATAACCGGCTGCATAGAGGACGCTATTCGTGGCATCATATCCCATCTCATATAAGTTATCTCCAGCCGCAGTTCCGCTAAAGGTTGCTGTCCACTCTCCACTAGTGTCACATCCTGTTGAAGTTGGGCATCTGTAAACCACTGACCCGCCGCCGAAAGTTAAAGCGTTATTGGCATACAAAACATTATTAGTGGTGTCCAATATTATATCTTGAATAATATCTCCCGAAGTGTTTAAAACTGCGCTCCAGTCGGTCGCTCCGGTATCACAGCCGGATGAAGTGGCACAGCGATAAATTATTCCGTCGTCTCCCCCGGAGCCTGAACCGGCATACAAAACGTTATTTATAGGGTCAAAAAGGATAGATTCTATAGAAGTGCTCGCCGTGTCATAAGCTGTCGTCCACTCGGCAGTAGCATCGCAATCGGTAGATAAAATACATCTGAGTATAATCCCACTATTAGAAGTGCCGGCGTAAATCACGCCGTTTACGGTATCCACAGCAAAGTCGTTCGCGCCCGAGGCGTATCCTGTAACCGCAATCCATTCCCCTAAAGCGTTACAATCGGTTGAAGTTAAACATTTGAAGATACTTACGTCTCCGCCGGCAAAAAGCGCTTCAGTTGCTTGAGCAGAAACAGTATTCACAGGCAGCACAAGATAAAGTGCCACCACAGATAAAACTATGTATAGCCCCTTCCTCATTTCTAATAACTATAGCAC
>MHJB01000040.1:15251-15747 GCA_001817805.1 Candidatus Colwellbacteria bacterium RIFCSPLOWO2_12_FULL_43_11
CTGGCTGTCGTCGCGAACGGGGGCGGTAAAGACGACGTGGTCTTGATTCAGATAAATCTCTTTAGGAGCCCACAGGCTGTCTCTTAAAGGCGCAAGTTGAAAACCGGTTTTTGTAGCGTCATCGGGGTTGGGAACCACCTGCAAAATATAAGAGTCTCTTAAAGTTAAACGGGGAAACGTAGAAAGCTTGCCAACATATATCTCACCCGAATCAAGATAAACAACGGTGTAGGGTTCATTAAAAAGACCTTTAATTGCGTTCGGTTTATAAACAGAGAGTACCGCGACAGTAATTGACCCGCCTACGACTACAACTAACACCAGTACTAAAAGTATAATTTTAATTTTCCTGGACATACCGGAAATTATATCACATAAACCAAAAACCGTCCCACAGTACTGCGGGGCGGTTTTTGTAAGCTAAGAATCTTACTAAACTCCTTATAACTGAGCTTGCAATTGAGCAAGTAGTTGCTGTAATAGGACCAGAACCTGG
>MHJB01000041.1:0-11515 GCA_001817805.1 Candidatus Colwellbacteria bacterium RIFCSPLOWO2_12_FULL_43_11
GACTTTTATGGTTATTTCTCCTGAACTGGCCAAATCTTGGATTGATACCGGTTGGCAAACGAGCGATGAAGTTAAAAAATATATTAAGAAAGTTTTGGCTGAACGGGGGACGCATGACCATGAGGCAGAACCGATCAAAACAGGAATTGATTCGGGCATTAAGGCGGTTAATCCGGTAAATAACGAACATATCCCCGTCTGGGTTTCCGATTATGTTTTAGCCGGATACGGCACCGGAGCTATTATGGCCGTTCCGGCCCATGATAGTCGCGACTTTGAATTCGCCAAGAAATTTAATTTACCTATTCGCCAAGTCATAATGGAAACCGGTAAAGAAACTAACTTACCATACGAAGAGAAGGGCACGCTCGTTAATTCCGGGAAATCAAACGGTATGTCTTCCGGAGAAGCTAAAGATGAATTAACTAAGCTGGCTCACGGAGAAAAAAAGATTCAATACCGTTTGCGCGATTGGCTTATCTCCCGCCAACGTTACTGGGGCCCGCCCATCCCTATGATTTTTTGCGAGGAGTGCAAATCTGAAAATAAGGGAGAAAGAAAAGAGATGCCGGGCTGGTACACTGTTCCCGAAAAACAATTGCCGGTTAAGCTGCCTTATGTAAAGGATTTCAGGCCAACGGGCAGCGACAAATCGCCCCTGGCCTCGGTAGAGAAATTTTATAAGGTGCGCTGCCCGGGTTGTAAAAGTTGGGCGAGACGCGAGACGGACGTGTCCGACACATTTCTGGATTCGGCCTGGTATTATTTGCGTTATCCCTCGACTCGCTCCGCTCGCTCGGGACAAGCCCCTTGGGATCCTGTAATCACAAAGAAGTGGTTTCCGGTGGACGTCTATATTGGCGGAGCCGAGCACTCGGTCCTGCATCTCTTATATGTCCGTTTCCTGGCTATGGTTTTCAAAGATTTAAAATTGGTTCACTTTGAAGAACCGTTCCCGAAGTTCCGCGCTCACGGACTTATTATTAAAGACGGCGCCAAAATGTCCAAGTCCAAGGGTAATGTTATAAATCCCGACGACTATATAAAAAACTTTGGTGCAGATGCCCTGAGAATGTATCTGATGTTTCTCGGCCCCTTTGAGGATGGCGGGGACTTTAGTGATACGGGTATCAGGGGAGTAATCCGTTTCCTGAATAGAGTCTGGGATATCGGCAAGGATAAAAAGTTCGGAGTTAAAAAAGACAGCATTTTGGAAAAAGCGCTCCATCGCGCGATAAAGAAACTCACTGACGGTATTGATAATCTGGGCTATAACACTTCTATCGCCACTTTAATGTCTCTCCTGAATGAATTTGAAAAGAAACCATACTCCGTTACTAAAGAACAATTTACATCTTTCCTGAAACTTCTGGCTCCCTTTGCTCCACACATTACCGAAGAGTTATGGGCTGCCTTAGGTGGCAAAGGTTCTATACATAAAGCCCTTTGGCCCAAGTACAATCCAAAACTTTCTAGGGAAAATGCTTTCGAACTTTTAATACAGGTAAACGGCAAGTTAAGAGCCAAGGTTACGGTTGATTCCGGTATCACCGAGGCACAGGCTAAAGAAGTGGCTTTAAGTAACGAAGCCGTCAAAAGGTACTTATCCAAGAGCGGCTTAAAGAAAATAATCTTTGTGCCCAACCGTCTAATTAATCTCGTAGGTTAAGAAAACAGTTGACAATTTAAGTAAAAAGTGATATGTTGTCACCGTTCCTTTAAATTGTACTAGCACACGTCGAAGCTAGGCCAAGTTCAGGTCAATTAATAATTAACCACCTGTCTGGCTTGCCTTCGGCATTTGCTTGAGGTAGGTCGGACCACAAATCCTATGAAGAGATTAAATATCTTCTACCTGCCTCTATTCTTAGTTATAGCGGTAGTATTGTTTTCTTGGATTTGGATCCGTTTCATGAGCGTCGTGAACGAACAGCAGAGAGTCATTGATTCCTTGCTGCAAACCCAAACTTGCAACTGCGATTGTAAGCCGAAGGTGGTAAATCCGGCCCCAAAGCCCATTTATAAACCTAAGCCGGTTATACCAACTCCCATCCAATCAGCTCCTAACGGACCGATTCCCGGAGTTGCAGAGCCGGTACCTAAGTCGACACCCAGTTACGACCAGCCCTCGACTTATATCCAGCAAGCGCCATCAGGTGCAACTTACGACCAGCAGTCGCAAACATACGGCGGCATCCAATCCGCTCCAAACTAAGAAGTAGGGCAAACCACGGTTTGCCCTTATCTTTAAGTCTTCTAGCCAAATAATGAGTAAGCCTAGAAGTTTTAAATGTAAGCGAAAAGATAAATAAAATTAATAAAAAATAAAATAATGAGTAAAAGATTAATAAATAAATCATTCGCCGTCGCCTTAGGAGCGATAGTTTTAGCGTCTCTTATGCCCGTGGCCTCAGCCACTTCAGCTCAGTTTAATAACGCCTCGGGGGATTTCTCATCTCTTCGCGTTTCCAACTATACTAAGTTTCCCGGCTCAACAGCCAACTGGGGGACCAGTGTCAGTGCCGATCCATCGGATGTTTTGAGTTTTAATATCTTTTACCACAATACTTCTAACGTTACTGCTACTAACACCAGGTTAAAACTTAATCTTTCGCCCAGTATTTCCAGCGGCAACGCTATCACTGGTCTAGTTTTTGCCGATAACGCCTCTACTGTGGGCAATGGCGTTGTTATTTATTTAAACTCCGGTAGCAACGTGCCCTTAACTTTAGTTTCCGGATCAGCCAGATGGTATACGGGCAGCTCTGCCGTATTAACCACAATTCCGTTTGGACAAAGCGGTGACGAAACCGTTAACTCTTCAAATGGTTTAAGGATAGGGGACGTGCCGCCCGGCGGTATAGGCCAGTTGGTTATCCGGGCTCAACTCGGCGGTTATAGTTACAATCAAACAAATACCACCCAAGGTAATGTGCCTTCTGTTTCCACTAATTCTGCCACAGTAAATTCTACTTCGAGCGCCACCTTATATGGTTCGGTTAACTCCAATAATTCTTCCACCAACGCCTGGTTTGAATACGGCCAAAGTCAGTCACTGGGCTTTTCAACCAATACTTTTCCTGCCGGTGGAGGGAACTCTCAAAACAGTTTCTCAAGTAATATTTCCAATCTTTCGTCCAACACTACCTATTATTACAGAATAGCCGCCCAAAACAGTTATGGCACCGCGAGGGGTTCTATATTAAGTTTCACTACTCTTGCGGACCAACAGCAGCAGCAAGGCGGATCGCCAATTGCGAGAACCGATGGCTCTTCAGGAGTTTCTACCACAAGCGTCACCTTGATGGGTTCGGCCAATCCTAACGGAGCTTCTACCGACGGTTGGTTTGAATACGGTACCAGTCAATCATTGGGTACCTCTACATCGAGACAAGGTATGGGCGCCGGTACGTCATTCAGTAATTTCAGTTCCACTTTGACCAATTTATCCGCGAACACCACTTACTACTTCCGCGCTATGGCGCAGAATAATCTTGGCACTAACCAGGGAACAATCCTTAGTTTTACCACTCAATCAAATCAAACTTCAGGCGCGCCTATTGTTGTTACCAACACCGCCTCTGGCGTGTCTTTGAATAGCGCTACGCTTCAGGGTTCGGTTAACCCCAATAATTCATCTACCACCGGTTGGTTTGAATACGGCACGAGCACTTCTTTCGGTTCGACCACTTCAACCAATTCTATCGGTTCTGGCAGCACTTCAAACGCTTTTTCTTTCACCGTTTTTAACTTAGCTTCTAACAATACTTATTACTTCAGAGCCGTGGCTCAGAACAACTCGGGCATTTCATACGGTTCTACATTGAGCTTCAGCACCCAGCAACAGTTCAATACATCGAACGCACCAACCGTAACCACGAGCTCCGCTTCGGTTAATTCTTCCACAAACGCTACTTTATACGGCTACATCAATCCTAACAATTCGTTTACTACCGGTTGGTTTGAATATGGTCCGACGACTTCTCTGGGACTCACCAGTTCTACTTTTACATTCGGTTCCGGAAACTCTTCGGTGAGCATCTATGGAAACATTTCGGGCCTCAACCAAGGAAGTAATTATTACTACAGAGCCGTGGGTCAGAACGGTTACGGAACCAGTTACGGTAATATCCTGAACTTCTCAACCGGGTTTACCAATACTACGACCGTTGTTAACCAAAGCACCGATTTAAGTGGTATCCAATCATCTCTTTCTCAATTAAGCGTTGCTTTAGCCGGTCTCATCGGTAGATTGGGCAACACCAATAACACCAACACTACCATAATTAGAGAAGTGCAGGTTGCCGGTGTCGGCAGCGCTTTCGCTAAACTTAATTTTACTGCCGATAAAGACGCCCTGGATCCGGGAGATAAAGTTGTTTTAACTATTGAGGTAGAGCCTTTAGCCAATCTCACTAATGCGTCTCTGGTGGTTAAATTGGCTTCTGGGCTGGAGTTCGATAGCACTAACGCCACGAGCTTTACCAGAACGGAGAATGTAATTACTTACAATTTGGGCAGCGTCTCTATAGGTAATATTCAGACATTCAAAATAAATGCCCACTTGTCTGACGACTTTACTAAGGAAGGCGATAACCAGGTAGTAACTTCTACTGCCACTTTCTCTTACTCTGACTCTGCCGGCAAGGCTGCCACTCCGCTATCTTCCTCTCTGGAGATTAAAGTTGGTTCCGGAGGATTTCTGGCTTCTATCTTTGGGGCTTTCTCTTTCGGCGGAATCTTTACCATCTTACTTATCGCCCTCTTACTGCTTTTGATAGCTGTTGCGGTCAGGCGTTTGTTAAATTAATTACCCGACCTGCCTGCCCTGCCTACCGGCAGGTAGGCGGCAAGGCAGGGCTCTCAATGAGCCAAAGGCGTCCCCTATACGGGGCGTTTTTGTTTATTCACGGTTCTTTAAAAATTCTTCGGCAATTCTTTTAACTTCCGTAGCGTTCTTTGTTTCCATCAAAAGTGCGCGTAGTTCTCTCGCACCATCAAATCCTGTCACATAGGCCTTAAAGTGTTTTTTCATAACATCAAAGCTTTTTAAGCTGCCCCCATCTCTATCTTTATCGCTTTTAAATATTTCTTGGAAAAGGTTGGTATGTTTCACCATAACTTTGAGTCGTTCCTCGAGGGAGGGGATGTGTCCGGAAAAGAACCAAGGATTACCAAACATACCCCTTCCAATCATTACCCCATCAAATCCGGATTCTTTTGTTTTGCTCTCTGCATCTTCCATAGTATTAATATCTCCGTTACCCAGCAAAATAGTCTCTGGAGCATACTGATTTCGCATGTTTACTGTTTCCTGAGCCAGTTCCCAATGTGCTGGAACATCAGACATCTCATCTCTCGTGCGGAGGTGGATAATCAAAGCCGCCAAATCTTCTTCGAGCAATACAGGCAGCCATTCTTTAATTTCTTCTTTAGAATAACCAATTCTGGTCTTGACCGATACCGGCATGCCCGCTGCTCCGCGTTTCGTAGCTTTGATAACTTCTTTGGCTAGCTTTGGATTTTTAATTAAGGCTGCTCCAGCTCCGGACTTTTCTATGTCTTGTGCCGGACAACCCATATTGATATCAATACCGTCAAAACCAAGTTCCTTTATCATCGCCGCCACTTTTTCAAATTGTTCGGGTTTTGCTCCGAATATCTGGGCCACTATCGGATGTTCTGCTTCGGTGTACCAAAAATCTACAAGTAGCCGGTCTTTACCAGGGGAGAGTAAACCTTCCACAGAAACGAACTCTGTCCAAAAGACATCAGGCTTGCCGTTTTCCACAAACATCTGCCGGAAAGCGGCATCAGTGACATTAGCCATAGGTGCTATAGCCATAATCGGCTTTTTCAGTTTTTTCCAGAAATTCTCCCGCATATAAAGACTAAATTGATTTCGGTAATCTTGAGAATAAGGGACGATACATATCGTCGGCCGCGTTTATCCTAAGTTCTCTAGGATGTACTTTATCACAAAATTCAATTGATGCTTTTTGTATTACGGCCAGTGGTTGTTGCTCGTTACCTTCGCCCATAACCAACACCGCGGCAATGGCGAGGCTGTCGGCCACGTTCACTCTGGAGAATTTAAATTTTCTACCGAAAATATCAAGCTTGCCGCGATAATCTTTAAGACCCCTAAATCCTGCATATCCTATTGCGGCACCCATTGCGGCGGCACGCAACGGCGTACTGCGGCTATCCGTAACAATAACACCGAGTTCTTTAACTCCGTATTTCTTCTGTAATTCTTTGCGCAGAAAATGAGCTGTTTTAAAACTGTTTTTTGGCAGGAGTATAAGTTTGCCGTTGGCGTTGGACTCGTCAATACCGGCCGAGGACATCGCCATCCCATCTTTCACGGTAAGCCAAGCGTATCTGGTCGGTATAACAAGTTCACTTTCTTTACGCATAAGTTTTAGCTTTGTATTAACGTTTTCTATAACCGCAGTCCGTCTTTCCGAGAGCGAAACTATTTTTGAGGTAACAACAATTACCGACCGCTCGGGAAGATTTTTGATATATCGCGTTATGAAAGGCAAGAGGATTTTTCCTTCCTTAAAAACGCGGGTTTTAATTGATTTGATAATCATATATTGTGAATAATTTATTTAAGACTATAAAAAGACCGCCCGGTAAGGCGGTAGAAAAAAGAAAACAACTCCTGCCTTATCGGTTAGAAGAAAGGGGAGTTACAAACGAAGCCGGACCAGGTTTTTACTAAGTGATTATGAAGCATATTTTTATTTGGACAGTGCTTTGTGGACCTAAGGAGAATCGAACTCCTACCTCCTCCATGCCATGGAGATGTAATACCATTTTACTATAGGCCCGAGGTTAAGCTAACTGTAAGACATTTTACTTGAAAACATCATTAAATCAAGGATACTATTATCAAAGTCTGGAAGCGTGGCTGAGTGGTTGAAGGCACCGGTCTTGAAAACCGGAGTATCCGAAAGGGTACCGGAGGTTCGAATCCTCCCGCTTCCGCAGATTATGATGAAGAAACTTACTCTCATTGCTATAATACTCTTGGTTGCCTTAGGCGGTTCTTTGGCAATTATTAAGGAAAGAAAAGACGGAGCAGAGAAAACAACTGACACTAAATCTAATATGAGAATAGAAACCAGCATCTTGGAAGCCAATAGTAAGATTTCGGCCAAATACACCTGCGACGGGGATGATATCAGCCCGCCACTTACTATTTCCGATGTTCCACCGGAAGCTAAAAGCTTGGCGCTCATTGTTGACGACCCGGATTCTCCGACCGGCAACTGGACCCACTGGACAATTTGGAACATGGACCCGGCCTTAACCGAAATTGAAGAAGACACTATTCCGGAAGGAATTGAAGGCATCACGAGTTTTGGCAGTAAGGGCTATGGCGGTCCATGTCCCGGATCGGGTGTCCATCGATATTATTTTAAGCTGTATGCCTTGGATACTATTCTTGATATTCCCGAGTCCACCGATAAAAAATCTTTGGAGACCGCTATGGTCAATCATATTCTTGCCTCAGCCGAACTTGTTGGTCTGTATAGCCGCAAATGAACAGGCTTCCTTTAAACGAAGAGTTTAACGATAAGAAGGGAGAAATAATAAGGCGTCTCATTGATTTAAGGAATGAAGTGGCGGATAAAGTTGGCCAAGAGCGCTACAAAATTCTCCAGGTTAAAACCATAGACCACATTGCGGAAACCATGCCGCAGACTTTGATAGAACTTTCGGCTATTAAGGGCATCGGACCTAAAAAATTAAAAGAGCTTGGCCCGGCAATACTCTCCATTACTAAAGGCGAGACCTTGCCGGAGAAAGAAGAATCTGTGCAAATTAGCGAAACCGGAGATGCGATACTTTCGGTAAGCGAATTCTTGAATCAGATTAACGATATTCTCTACACCAAAAACGTTTTGGTTCAGGGGGAAATTTCGGGTCTTAGTTTGCACCCCACCGGTGTTTATATGACCTTGAAAGACAAGAAAGACGAATCAATTCTGGATTGTTATATCAAGCCCTACGTCTATAGTAGTTTAGGGGTGGAGTTGGAAGATGGCATGGAAGTGAAAATCGGCGGGTTTCCATCGGTTTACAAACCGCGCGGTAGATTCAGATTTACTGTCCAAGCTCTGGAGCTTACGGGCGAGGGGTCCCTCAAAAAGGCTTACGATTTATTAAAAAAGAAACTTGAGTTAGAGGGTTTATTTGCCAGGAAAAGAGAGTTACCGGAATTTATAAAAAGAATCGGAGTTATCACTTCCAGGCAGGGGGCGGTAATAGGAGATTTTCGCAATAACCTTGAGCCGCTGGGATACGAAATATTTATGAAAGACGTGCGCGTTGAGGGAGTTAGAGCGGTAGAAGAAATTACGGAGGCCCTACATTGGTTTAACGAAAATGCCGATGAGTTGGACTTAGATGTGCTTGTATTAATTCGTGGTGGTGGCAGTCTAGAAGACTTACAGGCTTTTAATAATGAAGTTGTTGTCCGTGCTGTTTTTGCCTCCAAGGTGCCCACCATCTGCGCTATTGGGCACCACAAAGACGTGCCGATTGTGAGTCTCGTAGGAGACGATATGCCTTCAACTCCAACCGGGGCGGCCATAAGAATAAACCAGTCCTGGGATAGCCTAAAACAAAATCTGCCCATGTTTGAGAGAGAGCTTCTTTCTCTTTATGAGAACGCCTTATCATCGGTTTATACAAAAACTTTTACCTTAAGAGAAAAAATGGTTAAGTATCTGGAACGGGCCTTCATAAAGTTTGAGGATTTGAGATCAAGATTATTTAGGGTCTATAGTGATGAGGTTCAAAGTGTTATTCTGAAGGTGGAAACTATAGAAAAGTATTTGTTGGGCGTAAGTCCTGAAAGGAGTTTAAAATTGGGTTATAGTATAGTGGTAGATAGCTTTGGTAAGGTTATTAAGGACTCATCTGGCGTTAAGATAGGCGAGGATGTAAAAACCAGACTTTATAAAGGCGAAATTATTTCAAAAGTAAAATCAATAAAATGAGCAAAGAAGGCAAAAAAGTAAAAGAATCCCTAAATAAACTTGAATCAATTGTGGATTGGTTTGATAAGCAGGAAGATATTGATTTGGAAGAAGGCTTGGAAAAGGTTAGGGTTGGGGCAGAAATTATTAAAGATTTAAAGACCAAGCTTAAGGGCCTGCAGAATAAATTTAAGGAAATAAAAGAAGATCTCGGAGAAAACGAGGAGAATTAATGTTTTACACCAGTAAGTCTTTTACTAATCGCCTGGCCTTGGAAGAAGTCGTTAAAAAACTTAAGAGGAAAAGGCTTGTTCACGGAATCGTAATTACCGGCTCGGCGGCAAACAAAACCTTCGGGCCGCTAAGCGACTACGATATTTTAGTGGTGCTCGGCGTCACTAAAGTTAAGCCCCGCGTTGTCGTTACTTATATAGATAACCGCCTGGCGGATATGCTTTTTACGACCACCAAAAAGATAAAAGAAATTTTGAAACACAAGCAGCTGGATTTTGCCGGTGACAGTTTTGAGGGACAGGTAATCCACTGGGTAAAGAACGGGAATATTCTTTTTGACAGGTATGGTTTATTGAGTAGTCTTCAAAAACAGTTTAAGAATAAAAACTTTCCTCGCGCTGCCGAAGACAACTACCTTTACGGCATCTGGCACAATATTAACTACAATATCCTTCAGAACAGGCGCATGGCTAAGTCCAAAGACCCAATTTACGCCATCACTGTTGACGTGCGTCTTCTTTACTCCGTAGTTCAGCTTTTCACGAGCTATTTCGCTTTCCGCAAAATTCCGTGGCGTGGCGAAAAAGCGGCATTGCGCTACGTAAGGAAAAACGACCCCAGGTTTTTCAACACTTTGGCAAAGTGTCTCAAAGAAACCAATCGCAACAAAAAACTGAAACTCTACGAATCGTTGGCTAAACTGACCTTTCCCAACGGGAAGCTTTGGCCAAAGGAAGCCACCACTATTGTTTTTGAACCGGAGGTTAGGGTTAGTTCAAAAACGGTTAAAGAAGGATTGAGGTTTTGGGAGAGTCTTATTAAATGATTCAAAAAAGAGTCTTTATAATTCATAGTTGGGGTGGTACTCCTCACGAGCCATTGTATAAGTGGCTGAAATCCGAATTGGAGAAAAAAGACTTTGAAGTTGTTGTGCCGGAAATGCCTAATTCCGAAAAGCCGGAGATTGAAGCTTGGGTTTCTAAACTTGGGGAAATAATCGGAGTATCGGACAAAGACACAATTCTCGTTGGCCATTCTATCGGTTGCCAAACCGTTTTGAGGTATTTGGAAAAGTTACGGCCGAGAACATTAGTCGGTGGTGTGGTGTTTATCGCGCCGTGGCTTACCTTGTCTAATTTGGAGAACGACGAGGAACGGCAGGTGGCTGCCCCTTGGCTCAATACGTCGATTAAAGAAGTGAATGTCGTGAAACACACCCCGAAAATAACGGCTATTTTTTCGGATAACGATCCCTTTGTGCCTAGTGAAAATATAGAGCTTTTCAAGAAAAGGTTTAACGTTGAAGTTGTCGTTGAGCACAAAAGGGGACACTTTACCATTGATGATGGTGTAGAAAAATTGGAATCTGCCCTGAACGCCATATTGGATACCAGTGATATAATTGAACTATGAGAAAAGGAAGATTAAATAATATTTATTTTCCATTGACATTTGTGTTTTTTTCGGCCATAATCGGTCCATACCTTAGATGGGAGTGGTCATAGTCGTTAGCCACGGAATTAACAAGTTAATATAAGTTAAGGAAAGTATTATGATGTATAAATGTCCACAGTGTGGTAATACTGCGGAGCAACCGGGCAATTGTCCGACTTGCAACGTTCCGATGGTAGAATCACCGGCGGCCCCTCAGACCGAGCAACCGCCTGCGCAACCGAGCTCACAATAAACAATCATAAAGGGCAGCCAAATAAGGGCTGCTTTTTATTTATAACTCTCTAATATAATCAGTGGAATACTATGCCAAAGAATAACTTAACCATACGTTACCTTGCCAAAAACATCTCCATTGTTGTGGGTTTGGTTTTAATCTGGCGGGGGATTTGGTATGTGCTAGACAGACTGGATAGTTGGTTTTTCGGCGGCAGTCACTTTTGGACCGCGGTGGCGGGTATTATAGTCGGGCTACTGATTTTATATATTCCCGATAAAGATTTGAAAGAAATCGAAAAGCTGTAATTGAAAAAGGTAATAATGGTAAGTTGTAAACTTTTTTGGTAAAGTAGCCACGTAACGATATGGAGAAAAGAGTTATCACAAAAGAAGCAGTACACCAAGTACTGCGCGATTACTGGCGTCAGTATAAAGATCACCCTTGGCACGTAGGCGTCGGTTTTTTCTTGCCCGCCATAGGCGTGATATTAGTATTCTTTGTTCCTCCGCTTATAGTGGCACGACTTATAAATATTTTTGTGGAGCAGGGTGAGATTTCGACTAACACTGCCGGCAGTTACGTTTTGCTTTTTGGCGGGTTGTGGCTCTTGGGC
>MHJB01000041.1:11612-13267 GCA_001817805.1 Candidatus Colwellbacteria bacterium RIFCSPLOWO2_12_FULL_43_11
GCGATTACGATTTTTATACCGACAACTTTGTCGGTTCATTAACCAAAAAAGCGTTGGCTTTCGCGCGAAGTTTTGAAACGCTCACGGATACTCTGGTTTTCAACGTTGTCACCCAGATTCTCCCGATAATTTTCGCGGTAATAGTTTTGTGGCGTTATTCTCCCTGGATCCCGCTTGTTTTGGTTTTCTGGATGGCAATCGGGATCGCGGTCGGGCTGCCCATTATTCGCCGGCGCTCCAAACTCGTCGCTCTACGGCATGAGGCGAGCAGCAGAACAGCCGGCAGACTGTCGGATTCAATGACAAACATGCTGGCTATTAAGTCGTTTTCCAAAGAAGAGCAAGAGTATGACGCCTACGGTCGTTACGTGGACGACTTTACTGCAAAATTCAAAAAAGCTTCGGATTACCAAAATCTCCGCTTTGATGTTTTAATGTCGCCGATTTACGTAATAACCAACGTTTTTGGCTTGATTCTGTCGGTTTTTTTCGCGGAGCGACTGGGATTGCAACCGGGCGTAATAGTCATCGTTTTTTCGTATTATTCTCTGGTCACGAGAATTTTATGGGATGTTAGCAGAACCTACAGACACATTGAGTCATCCATTAGTGAAGCCGCCGAATTTACTCAAATGTTCCTTGATCCTCCGGCGGTCCAAGACCGGGCCGACGCGAAACTTCTCGAGGTAACTACCGCCGGTATCCGGTTTGATCGGGCCAACTTTAAATACAGTGGGGACCAAAACACAAATGGCTCATTTTTGAATAATTTTAGCTTGGATATTAAAGCTAAAGAGAAAGTCGGGTTGGTGGGCCCGAGCGGCGGAGGCAAAACAACCATTACCAAGCTTTTACTAAGATTTGTTGACTTGCAATCCGGGAGCATTACTATTGACGGGCAAAATATTAAAGAGGTGACGCAAGCGTCTTTGCGTCAAGCGATTGCTTACGTGCCGCAAGAACCTCTCTTGTTTCATAGGACTCTCTTTGAGAATATTACTTACGGCAATGAGGGGGCCTCAAAAGAAGACGTCGTAAAGGCGGCTAAACTTGCCCGCGCCGACGAGTTCATAGCGCAACTGACAAAAGGGTACGAGACCTTAGTTGGCGAACGCGGCATTAAACTCTCCGGCGGACAACGACAGCGAATAGCAATTGCCCGCGCCCTGCTTAAAAATTCTCCAATATTGGTGTTGGATGAAGCTACAAGTTCCCTGGATTCGGAGTCCGAAAAGTATATTCAGGAGGGCTTGTGGGAACTGATGAACGACAAGACTGCGCTAGTTATCGCGCACCGCCTATCAACCATAAAGCATTTGGACAGAATTATTGTTCTTAATGAAGGAAAGATTGTCCAAGACGGCACTCACAGTAAGCTTATAAAGCAAAAAGGGCTTTACGCTAAATTGTGGAGTCATCAATCCGGAGAATTTTTAAATGCACCTGAAAATTAAAACCCACCCCGGCTCAAAGAAACTGAAACTAATCAAAAAAGCTGAAGATAGTTTTGAGGTTTATGTTAAGGAAAAGGCCGAAAGAGGATTGGCAAATAAAGCCATTAGATCCGCCCTATCCCTTTATTTTAAAATACCCTTAGTTAAAGTAAGATTGATTAGGGGAGCAAAGACGACAAATAAAATATTTCAGATTGATTT